>JBATLS010000508.1:0-7750 GCA_049289435.1 Saprospiraceae bacterium
AATTTAATTTTAGACAAGGTATATTTTGCAGTCGTAACTGGTAGTTACAACGAAAAATATAACGCAGTATAAAATGAAATTTGCCGCTTGCAGACAAATGATGGAATTTTAAACATACTCTTATACAAAAGGTTGAATGTCGTATTTAGAAAATATTAAAATATCGATCAAATGGTAACAGATATCAATCAATTAGACATCAATGGCATGTATAGTTATGCGGACTATTTGAAATGGCAATTTGACGAAAGGGTGGAACTGCTGAAAGGTAAGATATTCAGGATGTCACCAGCCCCTAGTACAAAGCATCAAAAAATATCATTTAATTTGGTATTTAGGTTGGGAGTTTTTTTAGAAAAATCTACCTGTCAAATATTTTCAGCCCCTTTCGATGTACGGCTATCTGTCAATAAAGATATAAATATTTCAAAAAGATACCGCAATAAGACAAAGTCACTCCCTGATGGCAAGATCATGACAGTGGTCCAGCCAGACATATGTGTAGTTTGCAACAAGGATATCCTTGACGAAAAAGGGTGTGTAGGTGCGCCAGATCTGGTGATAGAAATACTGTCACCAGGAAATTCAAGACGCGAAATGAAAGACAAATTTGAGATTTATCAGGAAGCTGCCATACCTGAATATTGGATAGTAGATCCTGAGCACGAATTTATCATCATCTATTATATGCAAAAAGGTCAATATGTAGGTAGTGCACCTTACTATGGTGGTGATATGCTTACAAGTCAAGTCATCAAAGGATTTGAATTGGATGTGCTTAAAATTTTTAGTTGAACAGAAATTAAAAAATGAATCAAGAAAGTCCTAATAATCAGACTCCTATATATCAGGATGACGAAATCACCCTCAAGGAACTCATAGAAAAACTATTGGAGTTTTGGGGGGAACTTTGGCAACGTAAGTGGTGGATTATTTTAATAGCCCTTCCATTTATTGCTTACTTTGGGTATAAGGCCAAAACCACTGATACTACCTTCAATGCTTCGCTGACTTATACCCTCAATGATGGTGGCAGTGGCGGAGGTGCATTGGCAGGAATACTTGGGTCATTCGGATTGGGTAAAGGTGGTAAAGTAAATTTGGACAGAATAGTTGAGCTATCTAAATCACGCAATATTATCCAGAAGGTGTTATTTACTACCATTCCGTTGGATACTTTCGGAGGCAAAAGAGATTTTGTAGCCAATCACTTGATAGCACTATATGAGTTGGACAAAAAATGGACCACCGATAACAATGATTTCACAGGCTTTAGATTTGCATCGGATAGTATTAGCTATTTTGATAAGCAATCATTAGCAGCACTTAAGATGCTTTATGGGAAAGTAGTAGGTGGTAAAAATACCAAAGACCCATTATTTAGTAACGGCTTTAATGAAGACACTGGTATTTTGACCATATCTACCAATACCGTAGATGAAGAGTTGTCCATCGAATTTTCAAATCTGGTGTACAAAGAGCTTAAGGACTATTATATTTCAAGCTCAACTAAAGGAAATCAGACCACATTTGATTTTGTCGAAAACAAGACCGACTCAATATTTGCATTATTGCGAAATAAGGAATTTCAGCTGTCAAGATTCAATGACTCACATCGCAACCTGACAGATCCCAATCTTGTCACCCAGAAAACGATGATGCAGACTGAAATCCTAAAACTCAAAACCATGTATGCAGAAGCGACCAAAAATAGGGAGTTGGCCGATTTTTCATTGACTGCAGGGATGCCGGATATTATGATCATCGATGAGCCAATGCCACCATTAGAACCTGTGGCACCAT
Source organism: Saprospiraceae bacterium (assembly GCA_049289435.1). GTDB lineage: Bacteria > Bacteroidota > Bacteroidia > Chitinophagales > Saprospiraceae > OLB9. The sequence goes on from JBATLS010000508.1 coordinate 1,804, forward strand.
CTCTATTGATCGAGTTGATCAAAGGTTCGCTTTTAGGGGGGCTGCTGGCAGGAGGATTTTTTATTGCCAGAAAGATAGTCAAAGATGCAATGGTTTAAGTACGAAGTACGAAGTACGAAGTACGAAATACGAGATACGAGATACGAAGTACGAAATATTTTAAATGTTGAACGTTTGAATTACAAATGAAAAGTGTTTTTTACATAATCCATCTAATTGCCAACGGCTAATAGCTAACCCCTAATACCTAACAAAATGTACTTTGCACACGAATCTTCTTACATCGATGAGGGCTGTATCATAGGAGATGGCACTAAAATCTGGCACTTCTCACATGTCATGTCCAATTGTACGATTGGCAAAAATTGCAATATTGGACAGAATGTAGTTATTTCACCCGAGGTCGTCCTTGGCGATAATGTCAAAGTGCAGAACAATGTATCAATCTATACGGGGGTGACGTGTGATGACGATGTTTTTCTGGGACCTTCGTGTGTATTTACCAATGTGATCAATCCACGCAGTGCAGTCAACCGAAAAAATGAATATATGAAAACCCATGTAGGCAAAGGTGCAAGTATAGGTGCTAATGCGACTATAGTATGTGGACACGATATTGGAGCTTTTGCATTTATTGGAGCGGGTGCTGTCGTGACAAAGCCAGTACCAGAATACGCTTTAGTAGTAGGTAATCCAGCAAAGCAGGTTGGATGGATGAGCGAGTATGGACAAAAGCTGCATTTTGATGAGAGTGGTGTGGGTATATGCGCTGAGAGTGGTGAAAGGTATATGGTTAGAAGTAATGTAGTTGAAAAAGTAAATTCAAAAATATAGTTCGTTTTTAAATCATACCATTTTATAACAAATCAAAAACCTAATATATTTTGGATAATATTTTAAAATTTGACAGATCATCATTCCGAATCGTTTCGTTTGAAGATATGGGTCAAAATGTGGAATATTGGAAAGATAAGTCTGTGTATGAAAGATTATGTGCTTCCTGGTATCTAACTTGTTGTAGTTATAATCTTACTTATTCTGCAGATCATAAAATGGACCGCAAATCGTTTAGAATTAGGAAATTTGATGCTAAGTAATATATTTAACACTGATTTTCAAGATTTTTTGACAGCTTTTGAAAATTGTAATGTTGATTATGTCTTAGTCGGGGGTTATTCAGTAATCATTCATGGATATAGTCGTACTACGGGCGACATGGATTTGTTTGTAAATCCTGTTTTTGAAAACTACAACAAAATAGAAAAAGCATTTGCAATGTTTGGTATGCCACTTTTTGGTATGAGTTTAGACAAATTTTTAGATACTGAAAACTTCGATGTCTTTGAGTATGGCAGACCGCCTATGGCTATTGATATTATCACTAAATTAAAAGGAGTGACTTTTGAAGAAGCTAGTAAAAGTGCTCTCAGATATGATGTTACTGAATCACTTGCGATAAATGTTATCCATATCAATCAATTGATACAAAACAAAAAAGCAGTTGGTAGAAATAAGGATAAGGCAGATATAGAATATTTAAAAGGAAAATAGGGTAGCAATCATCAATTTTTACAACCCATCAACTAAAAAATGAAAGGAATCATACTCGCAGGAGGATCAGGCACCAGGCTCTACCCCATTACTAAGGCAATAAGCAAACAATTGATGCCTATATATGACAAGCCGATGATCTATTACCCGTTGTCTGTATTGATGTTGTCTGGCATTAGAGAAATATTGATCATCACCACTCCAGAGGATCAAAGTGGATTTGTCAGGCTACTTGGAGATGGTGCATCGTTGGGATGTAGATTTGAGTATGCAGTGCAGGAAGTACCCAATGGCTTGGCGCAAGCATTTGTAATAGGTGCAGATTTTATAGGACATGATACATCTTGCTTGATTCTTGGTGATAACATATTTTATGGATCAGGACTTTCCAGATTGCTGCAGCAAAGTGCACAAATTACCGATGGTGCCAAAGTATTTGCTTATCAGGTCAATGATCCGGAGAGATATGGCGTCATCGATTTTGATAAAGACCTAAAAGCATTGTCTATCGAAGAAAAACCAACGAATCCAAAATCCAATTTCGCAGTGCCTGGTCTATATTATTATGACAATAAAGTCGTGGAAATTGCAAAAAATATACAACCGTCTGCCCGTGGTGAGTATGAAATCACCACGGTCAATCAGCATTATCTCGAGAGAGGGCAGCTTTCGGTTGGTATCATGGATAGAGGTACAGCATGGCTAGACACAGGTACTTTTGACTCATTACATGATGCATCAGAATTTGTACGTGTGATAGAAAAAAGACAAGGGTATAAAATAGGTTGTGTAGAAGAAGTTGCCTGGCGAATGAAGTTTATTGATGACGAACAACTTTCTCAGTTGGCAGCACCTCTCGTGAAAAGTGGATATGGTGAATATCTTCTCAAAATACTTAAGTCAAAGTGGATTGGATAAGAGATTACCCGATTCTTAAAAAGAATACAAAAATACAAACTAATATCATGTCTAAAAACTTTGCCATCATAGGAGCAGCAGGATATATCGCTCCGCGACATTTAAAAGCCATCAAGGATACCAATAATCATTTGTTGGCTGCGTATGATCCCAATGATTCGGTAGGTATCATGGATAGTTATTTTCCTGAAGCCGCTTTCTTTACCGAATTTGAAAGGTTCGACCGCCATATTGATAAATTGAAACGAAAAGATAACCCAATCAACTATGTGAGTATATGCAGCCCAAATTACCTGCATGATGCACACATGAGATTCGGTCTGAGAAGTGGGGCGGATGTCATATGTGAGAAACCAATCGTACTCAACCCCTGGAATATTGATGCACTCCAGGAGATAGAGTCAGAAACAGGAAAAAGTGTTTATACCATTCTTCAACTTAGATTGCACGAAAGCATCATAGCACTGAAAAAGAAAATCGACGCAGGATCAAAAGACAAGGTGTATGATTTTGACCTCACTTATCAGACATCCAGAGGCAACTGGTACTACACTTCCTGGAAAGGGGATGTCTCTAAATCAGGTGGAATAGCAACCAATATTGGTGTCCACTTTTTTGATATGTTGGGTTGGGTCTTTGGGAAAGTGAAACAAAACATCGTACATATCCATACACATGACCGGGCAGCCGGCTTTCTCGAATTTGACAGAGCCAGGATCAGATGGTTTTTGAGTATTGACTATGATACTATACCTGAGCATGTGCGCAATACCGGAAAACGTACTTTCAGGTCAATGGAAATCGACGGTGAGCAAATCGAATTCAGTGATGGGTTTACGGAGTTGCACACCATGAGCTATAATGATATCTTGTCTGGTGGAGGCTTCAAGATCGATGCATCCAGACAAGCCATCGAAATTGTGCATGATATACGCACCAAGACTCCTATTGGGTTGACAGGTGATTACCATCCATTTGCCAAGTTACCCATTAAGAAACATCCATTTTTAAAATAAGAATTGGTTGATGCACTATTTTATTCCTGAATTATTTATATTTAAGTTACCCATCAATTGATCAAAAAGTTACTCAATAATCCTTTTATCAATGCGATTAAAAACATTCGCTTGATGCTCGACTTTGATCAGAAGAAACGGAGTTTGTTGATGCTGGGGCTATTGTTTTTAAATGCGATATTTGATGTGGTTGGATTGGCAGGTATATTTCCGTTGATAGATGCAGCTTTGGCACCCGAAACCATTCAGGATAAGTGGTATTTGAAATATCCATATGATTTTTTTGGAGTCGAAGATAATGTTACTTTTTTGTTCTTAATGGCTGCCATAGTATTTATAATATTTATAATTAAAAATGCTTTAAGCGTTGTGATATTCTACACACAATCCAAATTTGCTTTCAATATTTCACTTAGGCTAAACAAAAAAATGTTTCAATATTACTATGATCAGGGCTTTTTGTTTATCAATGATCAGGAAGTAGGCAAACGCACTTATGACATTATCACTGTGCCTTATTATTTTGCATCATCATATCTTATCGAAACCTTGATCATGTGTACCGAGTTAATAGTGTTATTAATCATTTTTATAAGTATTATATTTTATAAACCTGCGGTCGTCCTCATATTATTGTCCATCATCATCCCGGTATTTATGCTGGTGTATGTATTAACAAAAAAAAGGACAAAGTCCATCGGTGATGAAAGAAATGTATTGGCACCAAAGGCACACAGTGTGATATTGGATGCATTGTCAGCTTACCCGGATGTCAAATTGGCCAATAAGGAGCAGGTCTTTTTTGACCAGTATGAAGATGTGCAAAAAAGTATTAATATTCTGGATGCTCAGTATCAAGGTATATTCAGCAAAGTGCATCAAAGGCTCAATGATATTGTACTCGGACTGGGTCTCTTAATCATCTTTGGAATTGCCATGATATTCAAAGAGAAGAGTACAGAAATATTGGCAATACTAAGTGTTTTTGGATTGGCTTCATACAGGTTTTTACCTTCTATCAACCGGATCATGAACTCTGTACTTTCTCTTAAAAATGTAAGTTATGTGATTCAGGAGTTGAGGGCTGTACAGAACAAGCCTTTGATTGCTTATATAGATGTGGAGCCCATGACACTCAATAGTTCTGTAGCGTTTCATGATATAAAATATGCTTATCCATTAGGGCATCACACAGTATTGGATGGCATCAGCTTCGAAATCAAAAAAGGTGAAACGGTAGGATTTATTGGAACTTCAGGTTCGGGTAAAACTACCTTACTCAATTTATTTCTTCGATTTATTCATGAGTCGCAAGGTCATATCAGTATCGATGGAGTAAGAGTGGATCAAACCAATGAAGCTTCTTTTCAAAAGACCATCGGATATGTGCAGCAAAATGTGTATATCAGAAATGGAAGCCTAAGAGAAAATATTGCCTTTGGTGAGCGTCTTGATCAGTTGGATAGCCAAAAACTTCAGTTGGCTATAGATGATGCAATGTTAGCAGATTTTGTGGCGGGGCATCCTGATGGCATCAATATGCAACTCGGAGAGTCAGGTGTAAAACTCTCCGGAGGTCAAAGACAACGGATCGGTATCGCTAGGGCATTGTACAAAGACTCGCAGATATTAGTGTTTGATGAGGCAACTTCTGCCCTTGATTCGGAGACGGAGCAAGCCATCGTTGCGACCATCAATCATTTAGCAAAATTGGACAAGACCATCATCATAGTAGCCCATAGAGTCACGACACTGGAGATGTGTGACCGGATATATGAGTTGGAGGGTGGTCAGATAAAGGGGGTGCATCAGTATCAGGATATTTTGAAAAAGTATATAACTTTTCAGTAAAAACTTAGGCTTAAAACAACGGTATAAGATACTTTTTTAGGCACAATATATTGGACAAATGAAAGTAGTAATTTTAGCAGGAGGATTAGGTACAAGGCTGGCGGAAGAAACCACATTAAGACCAAAACCAATGGTAGAAATCGGTGGTAAACCCATATTGTGGCATATTATGAAAATTTATTCATCGTTCGGATATAATGATTTTGTGATATGCCTAGGGTATAAAGGGCATCAGGTAAAAGAATACTTTATCAATTATTTCTTATACAATTCCGACATTACCGTTGAAGTGGGAAGCAATCGTATTGATATTCACTATACTAATACTGAATCCTTTAAAGTAACTTTGGTCGATACAGGAGTGGAGACAAATACTGCCGGAAGACTCAAAAGGATAAAGAAATACGTCAATAATGAAACCTTTATGTTGACCTATGGTGATGGTGTTGCTGATGTTGATATTCAGGCTTTGGTAGATTATCATAAAGAACATGGAAAACTTGCTACTCTTACATCTGTGCAAATGCCTGGCAGATTTGGAAATCTCGAAACCGATAAACATGGGCGAATTGTTCATTTTCAGGAAAAACCTGCAGGGGATGGCTTATGGA
>JBATLS010000509.1:0-1669 GCA_049289435.1 Saprospiraceae bacterium
GTAGTACCCAGGTCGATACCTACGATCACTTCTTTTTCAGGTTCAGAAATGATATTGCCAGTTTTAATATCTATAGGTATCTTCAATGATTCCGATTTTTTATTTTTGAAATATAAACTTTCCTTAACAGTTAAAGCCGTCAAAGTACAGACTTATATTCTAACATCGACACAAGGCGAATGTTCAGTGACTATTCTTCACACCCTTGGAGAGTAGCTTCTATCTCCAGGATGGTCATTTCCTTAAACTGTGGATACCAGGCGTGATTTACAAAATTTATAATGTTGGTTACTTCGGTGGTACTTAGATTGGAAAATGATGGCATCTCTTTCACCAGAAATGAAGAATCGCTAAAAATGGAGTCTCTTATTCCTTGCTTTAGGACACATGCCATAGCTGATGACCCGAGATATTTGGAAGTCTGAATGGCAGGGATAAGTTTCTCCAATCCGCTGCCATCAGCCATATGACAACTTTGACAATGACTCACATACAATCTCTTACCCTGCATGTAGGGTGAATCATAGCACGAATAAAAATAAAGCATCAGATTTGCTACAAAGAGCATCATCACTATAGTTACTATCTTCATTCTTCGTTTATTTAGAAGGATTGGGTCTATAAGTGTTGAGCAATTTTTGGATATCTGCTATGAGTTTTGGGGTTGACTCCGGGTCAGTACCTTCACTAAATGATCTCACATGACCTTTTTTATCTACTAAGATGATTTTGCCTGAATGATCAAATCCACCTGGTGCTGTCGGGTCTTCCAATGCGGCTACAAAATATGTGTTGGCAAGGGCAAATGTCGCTTCTTTATCACCAGTCAAAAAATACCACTTATCGTGAGCTACTCCCAGATTATCAGCATATAATCTCAATTTATTGACATCGTCTCGTACCGGGTCTATGGTAAATGAAACCAATTTCACCAAAGGTTCGGATTTGAAGGCATCATATATTTTGAGCATTTCTTTTGCTACTGTAGGACAGATAGAAGGGCATGAAGTAAAAAAGAAATCTGCGACATATACATATTCTTCAAAATCTTTATTGGTCATCAATACACTATCCTGATTGTAGTGGCTGAATTGTCCTACTGTATGCTTGACTTCTACACCATCTACTATACTGGCTTGTCCTAAATAAGGCAATTCGCTTGTGTCTTTGCATGAAATAATCATACTTATCAAAGCGACACTATATAAGAAGCGGGATATGTTTTTCACTAATTTTTTATTGTGTTTTGTAGAGAATCCAGCAACTCACTGGCTTGAGCAATCGCTTGGTACATTTGGTCGCTCACTTTGGTTATTTTTAGTTTTTCATCAGATAAATACTTTCCTTCCATGTTTTTGTCCGTGGGCATTTTGAACGCTGCCATCCACGACATCATAGCTTCGTCAGCTTCGTCGAGTACCTTGACTTCTGACAGTATTACATTTCTGGCTGTGGTATCAGCAATGGCCAGCAGATCTCTCTTTATGGTGTGTATTCTGCTCAGTTCAGGCATGACTTTATCATGTATGGCCATGACCTCTTCATAAGGGGTCAGGGGTTTGCTGTCGGAGGATGATTTACAACCTACTAATCCCAAGATCAAAAATGATATCAAAAATCTCATGTTAAAATTTTGCGCAAATATAAATCATGCAGGAGAAATAATATC
>JBATLS010000510.1:0-3789 GCA_049289435.1 Saprospiraceae bacterium
CACAGAAGATGTTAAAATACCAGGTAGTAAGAGAGATATGATCTCATTTTCAAAACTGAGCTCGAGCAGCGGTCTTGTCAATCTGGAGAAAGCACTTCAGTATGCTTCTACCATGAAAGGCAAAAAAAAGGTCAAAGCAGTTAAAGAGATCAAAGCTTAATATTGCATTCGTTTTAATTGTATCACTATATTTTTAGGTCTTAGTCTTTAGTCTTTAGTCTTTAGCTTTTAGTCTTTGGTCTTTAGTCTTTAGTCTTTAGTCCCGATAGCTATCGGGATTAGTCTTTAGGTAAGCCAAGCCATTAACTCAAAATTTTCAACTTTCAACTTTCAATTTTCAATAAACATGGACATATCCCACCTTCAATATCCAATCGGCAAATTTCAATATGACCCCAATAGCGGCAATGAAGCTTTATTGCATTGGATAAAAATCATCAATGAATTTCCCACGAGAATAGAAGAAACAATTTCTTCATTTTCAGATCAACAGTTGGAGACTCCTTATAGACCAGATGGGTGGACAGCCAGACAAGTGATACACCATGTGGCAGATAGTCATAGTCATGCTTTGATGAGATTCAAGTGGACGCTTACTGAAGATAATTGTACTATTAAACCATACATAGAAGGTAAATACGCCAAGTTGCCTGATTATGAACTGCCAATCGAATCTTCTTTGAGCATTTTGAATGGGGTACATCAAAAATGGTCAGTTATTATGGCAGGTATGAGCCATCAAGATTGGACCAAGGGATATTTGCATCCAACCAATAATAAGTTTTTTACTCTGCGCGAGGCTTGTGCGATGTACGCTTGGCATGGGATGCACCATCTGGGACACCTGGATATCATCAGCGAGTTATAGAAATGTACCGCCAACCCTTTTTAGGTGTAAATGTTATATTAAATAAATAAAGGTCATCTCACAAACATGGGATGACCTTTTATAAATAATATAATTACTTCGGTATTATTAAAAATCGAAGATTCTTCTCTTTTTCAGCAGTGCAAACCATCCTTCCTTGCGATCCATGATGTCTTCTTTTTCGCGCCTGAGTGCATGAGCAAACACTTCATTTTCGGCATTGATCATTTCAGAAATCCTGAATCCTGAAGTTTTATTTTCAAATGTCAGCTGTGATTCTGTAGCAAGTTTGGAGATGGTCGTACTTTTTAGATTTGCTAAGTGGTATTCAGTCTCCAACGTTTCCAATCTTTGGTCATAAGGTGTACGCTCACTGATGAGTTTGACCAAGATCGGTGCACACTCGATGATGAGGAAGAGTAATGTAAGAAAAAATCCTGCTATTTTGATCGCTTCTTCCTTGGACGAAAGTCTATGTAATGCTTTTAGTCTCGAAGCAAATCCAGTGAGTGATGCTCTATTTAGTGTCTCAAGGTCATTAGTTTTTTTAAGTTCGATGGCTTCGAGCTTTGCCAATTCTACATTGAGTTTAGGATTTACCTCGGCATAGGTGAGTTGATAATCTTGTTCAGCCTTTTCTGATGCTTTCGCTTTCGCTTTGTATATAGCACCCATAGCTCTTATTTTGCTTCCGCCTGTGCCATCTGCTTCGGACAAGGCTTCACTCAATCTGGCTGTTCGCTCCTGATCATATTTGTTTAGCTTACCTCTTAATAGTGTGATTTCGTCATTGATGACTTTGATGTCTCCTTCATATCTTTTCTTGAGTAGATCGTCTTGCTGTTTGTAAGTTTCTTGCTGCATCATACCTATCTCAGCATTGATTTCAGAATCAAACAGCTTAAGTTCAAGTGGAGTCGCAATGACAATTCCAATAAATATTGCCAAAATTATCCTTGGGGCTGCCATGGCCATTTCTTTGAGAAAATTGGATTTTTTGCGCATTCCTGAGACGATGTACCTGTCGAGATTGAAGATCATCATACCCCATAAAATGGCAAAAACAGTCGATATCACATATGACTGAAATACTGTAAAGAGAGCATATCCCGCTGAAAGAGCGGAGAATATACCTGTAAAAAGTATCGTAGCACCTATGCCTTGATATTTGTTATAATCCGTTGGGCATCTTTTCAATACAGAATTGACAGCTCCTGAACAAAAAATGAAGAATGATCCTATCCTATTACTCATGGTTTGATTTATTTAATTCCATTATAGACTTACAAAAGTATATTTCTATTGTATCCGTTGTGAATATTATAGACCAATATACCGAAATAGGAGACAAAGATATATTATAAAAATATATAATATGTAAATATCACAAAAAAATTATCAAAATATTTTATGAACAGAAGAATTTTTAATTCACTTCAATAGTTTTTGTAAAGACCAAATGCTAAAGTTGGCGAAGACAATCTCCTAAATCTTCTGACCGCTACCAGAGGGAATCCACCCCTGATATCCATACTCTGTGGTCACCATCCACCAAGTATCCAGATGGTCGTAGAAATATACCTTTGTACCGGGGTGGAGCTCACTGACATCCGGGCTGTCTTTATCCGGGCCTAACTTTAGTGTGGTAGCAGGTGAGGTGATAATGATTCCTTTGTTGTGATAGATTTGCTGATATCTGATGTAACTAAATAGGGTCGTTACAGCAAATCCTAGTACAAGTGATCCCAGAATGAGCATTGCTTTTTTATCCATTTTATATTCAGGATATCGCATTATGAAAAATACAGATATAATGACCAAGAATATCAAACTAATGACGGCCCAGGTCTGAGAATGGAATACTCCAATAGTTTTCGACATGAATCGGACTATAAAAATAGGATTGGGTGGTGCATCGAGATGACTGCTTTGCTTTCTGGCAAAAGCCAGCTGATCTATTAACTGAGTATCGTTGGGATTGTACTTTAATGCTTTTTCAAAATATAGTATCGCTTGTGGATATTGATTTATTTTGGCATACAACAGCCCTATATTTTGATACATTCCTAGTCCTCCCAGATCTTTTGCTTCCAGTTGGCGATAAATTTCCAGAGCTGCATCATATTTGTCACTCGCCAAAGCTTGATTGGCTTTAGCTAGCAATGCTTCATTGGCGTAAGCACTTTGGGATATTGCTAAAAATAGAAGGAAATAGAAAATTTTCATTACCATTAGTACTTTCAGTTTATACTGGATTAAACATCAGATGGTATGAAATTGATTAAAAGTCGGGGTATTTTTTTGCGGGATAAATATTCAAATTTTCAAAAATAACCTTGGTTGGAGATTTTATTTTTTGATTTACTTCGAAAGTTTAGATCACCTCGATGAATCACATCTTTGAAATCAAATAATTTTTACTACTTTTGCTATGGTACAAAAACGCTTGGTATGATTTCAAAAAAAGTAAATTCTGTCCAATCAGCAATGGATGGTGTCACCGATGGTATGACCCTGATGTTAGGTGGTTTTGGATTATGCGGTATTCCCGAAAATTGTATTGGAGAGCTGGTCAGAAGAAACGTAATGGGACTAACCTGTATTTCTAACAATGCAGGAGTAGATGATTTTGGTCTTGGGCTCTTGTTGCAAAAGCGGCAGGTCAAAAAAATGATATCTTCTTATGTAGGTGAAAATGAAGAGTTTGAAAGACAAATGCTGAGTGGCGAACTCGAAGTTGAATTGATTCCGCAAGGCACACTGGCAGAGAGATGCAGAGCTGCTCAATCCGGGTTTCCAGCCATCTACACGCCAGCAGGGTATGGCACTGAAGTGGCGATAGGAAAAGAATCCAGAGAGTTTAATGGTAAAATGTACGTACTAGAGTACGCATTCGAAGCGGACTTTGCTATCGTCAAAGC
>JBATLS010000511.1:0-8092 GCA_049289435.1 Saprospiraceae bacterium
GACTTGATGGTGGAAAACTAGGGAGGCACTCGTCGTTATGCCACTAATAAAACTTTAATTTTTGGAGATGAATTAAAAATACATATTTTTACATAGTTAATCTTGATCCATCATAAAACTATGATAAAATAAATGCCGAACAACTCAAAATATAAATCAAAGAAAAAAGCTACACTATCGCAATCAGACAAAAACACGATCTGTGCACTCATAAAATCTAAAGGCGGTCTCTATGAGAAATACCAACCCATCCACGCAAGGATCGCCACCAAAAAAGAAAAGATCACTACAGAGACATCCTCAGGACATGAAACAAAAAATATAGCTCACCCGGGAGATTACATCGTTAAAAATCAGACCAAATCGGAAGAAATATACGTCCTCACCGCAGAAAAATTTACCAAAAGATATCAATTCTGTCATGATAAAGAAGACGGATGGAATGAATATATACCCACAGGTGAAGTCTATGCTTTAGAACTCACCGAAGAAATCATCAATGATATGAATTGGCCAGATAAGTTTTATATATTGGCATCGTGGGGTGAGAAGATGTATTGTGCCAAGGGAGACTTTTTGGCTAGTCCTCTGGATGAGAGTGAGTTTTATCGTATAGACAGAAAAGAATTTGGAGAATCATATAGAGTCAAATCCAAGTTTTAGAGATAAAACCAAAATCTTTATATTTCTCAATCAATGACTCCCCCTCCCACCCAAGCACCCAACCCCAAGCTCACTGCATAGTCACTTGCCCATACTGCGGCTTCGGGACTAGTCATGATTTTTTGTTTTTGTTGCACCCAGTGGTCATAGTCTGCACCGTACATTTCGGCGACCATAGCCTTGTCCATAGGATTGTCTTTGCCCCAATGAAAGGTAAATGGGATGCCTTTGGCCCTAAGCTTATCCGGGATGAATGTTATAAATTTTTCTACTCTGGGATTTCGTACCGCATCGATTTCCAGTACACAGGTGATCGGAAATCTGGTGAATGCCATCATAGCACTTCCTTTTTTTACAAATCTCATAACAAAGATGGCAGGAATAGATCCCCTTTCTTCCGCCAATTCAAAAAGGGCTTCCAGTGCCCGGGAGCTGTCTTTGTGATCTACCCCAATGCCTGTGGAAAAAGTCTTACCCTTTGTCGTAGTCGAGCCAAAAGTATCGATCAGTAGCGCAGACTCCCCTTTTATCTCTTTTTTGAAGATATTTTTGAATACCAAATTTGTGATCAATGCATCAGTCGCCGGCAAATTGTCAGAAAGAGAAGCTATGATGCTCAAGGTGTCTTTGTGATAGGTAGTGATGTCATCCATCGGTGGCCTCACATACTTGTCTGGCCCGGATTCTTTGTAAAAGAGCTCTACTTTTGGAGGTATTTGTTGTTTGAATGGATTGAAATAGATCTTAAAATGGTAAGGCTTTTTGCCCGCCATCTCTGGTATCTGGAAAGCAGAAGTTTCGAAATTGAGATTGTTTATCAGTTCTTTGGCCTGATCTTGTGGGATGTCCAATGAATAATTTTTCAACATAAACCAGTCTTCTACTTCTATCATGACCCCATGTACAAACCCAAAACAACCCATGCTGACCACTGCAGCATTAAACAAATCGTCGTCATTGATGATGGTTGAGTTGATATTAGTAGCAAAAGTCTCATTGATGACTTGTCTCGATTTCTTTTGGATGTAGTAAGATTTGTCTTTGTTGACGATGATGTGCAGCCCGACTACACTATCGTGGATGCTCCCAAAATCATAGGCAGACCCATGAGTCCCACAAGCGATGGCACCAGCTACACCCTGTCCATTGGATGCCCCGTGGGCCTTTAGAGATTTTTTGCGATCTCGGAGATAGATATTTAAGCTTTTGATTTGAGTCCCACATTGGGCGAAGACCAGATTGTCCGGTCTGCTGAAGATGGCGGTGTTGACATCTTGTGCAATCGGTGTCCAACGAAGGTTTAGATGGTCGGTCTCTATGATGGTCTGCCTGTCATAAGCGATTCGCGACAGTGCCCAGCTACCACCTACTGCTTTGATGGTATTATTACGGATGACCGCATCCCCGATCAATTCGCCCAGAGACTTGCTCATGAAGTTATACTTATCGAGATAGGTACCGTTTTTATCATTGATAGGGACATAAAAATTTTGAACGGGTTCGGCCACACTTTCATGATAGTTTTTCCAGACCCGAGATCCTTTGTTTTCTAAATTTGCCATAATTAATTGAAATTTGGTTCTTGGCAATAAAATTCAACGGTGATTGGCTTCCAAAAGCCCAACGTAAGGACATTGGCGAGAGATTGAAAAAATGTAGCTCTCACTTTTACTTCCGCAAACGAATTGGACTCGCACTTATCCGATGTATATATTTTTTCTGTCGTTCCCCAGAAATATATGTTCTTAGTTTCTTTGAAAAAAGGTTCACCATCACGAGTATTTACTGCGACTCCATCGGCGTTTCTAAAATGATAATGATAACAACTGGGCAAACAAGTGGATATCAAAATGAGTAGCAAGAGCGAACGGATGATTGGTTTCATAATGAATAGGGTTTTGATTTATATGTCAATATTAATTACCTTTTTTTATTTTATCTGTGATAACCTTTGTTCTAAACCTTGTATTTATATTTAATAATTCCTTAGGAATTTTAATTTCGCTGATCTCCTTTGCCTTGTACAGGCTCTCATAATATAATGACAATAAAGCAGGATCCCCATCTATTTTATCCTTATGCACATCATACACTCTCTGTATCTCCTGAAAATTTCCGTTTGATATCAGTCGGTTTAGATTTTCATAAAACTTTACATTTTGGGTGACTACCGGTACTTGAGTGCTGCCCACTAAGATATTCGAATTAATATTAGGTACTGACGCTGAAGGATGACCAGTTACAGAAGTTGGAGCGACGGTGTTTGGTCTTACAGTATTGGTTCGAGGTGGAGCTGGTGTAGATGCTGCAGAACCAGCACTAATTCCAGGCATTGTTGATTGATCAACCGGCTTTTCTACTTTGGACTGCTCCTTGTTCAGTTTGACATTCAGTACTTTGATTTCTTTTTTTAATTGTTCCTGCTTCTCCACGTCGCTGTTTTTTTCGGCTTGTTTGATGAGTCCTGTTTTTGCGATGATTTCTGCTGATGTGTTTTCTGTTTTGGCAGCTATTCTGGACATTCGGGTATAAATGGAGTCTGGGTTTAGACCACCTGTGATACTCAATTTTTGTAGGATAACCATGGCGGAGTCCAGTTTACCTTGTTTTTCATAAACATTCGCAGCTGACTGAGCAAGTATCATACCTATGGTATCCGTCTTTTGGATGACCTCAGTGTTAGCAACACTGATCTCAAAACACAAATTACTATATCCACCAGTATAATTGTGTTTTCTCTCCAACAAAACGCTTTTTATCAAACATGTCATTTTACCCAAATCAGCATAGGCTGCGTCTATCTTAGATGGCTCGATCAAATACTGTTTTTCAATATACGATCTTAATATAGAGTCTAAAACATCAAACTGGAAACTATTTGATCCGCAATTTACAAATATACCAGCACCACATCCAGCGGCAAGTCCTTTCAGATGATCAGGATCTGAATGATCAATCTTACCATCCAAATTCTTAAGACTGACTTCAAATGGCTTTAAACCATTGATTATTTGAGCACTAATCGCATCCTTTATATCTTCATTGCTAGCGGCAAGCATGATATTCAAGTCACCATCTGCACTAAATGGGTCGCAACCTGGCTTATTTATCATTATTTGACTGCCAAAATATCCGCCGACTATAATTGCCAAGCCAGCCAAAAGATGAAACTTAAATTTTTTAAATAAACAATAATTGCGACCATTTAATTTCCTACATAAATCTGCACCGAGCTCATTTAATTTGGGCAATAATTCATTTTGATGAATGGTTAATGCATTGATTCTTGCTAGATTCCTTATACTCACAGGCAAATCATCCTGCGACGGCATCTGTGCACCTTCAAATAGAATGGGTATAATAGTGAAGTGACTATCCAGCGTATCTTTTTCAAGACCACGTTCGATCTCCAACTTTACAAAATCAGTGACCCCTGCTAGTTTTGATCTTTCTTTTATGATATCAAGCCAGTCTTTACCGATTAAGATCAGCATTACTTGCGCCGACTCCAATCTATCATTGATGATCTGAAGAAAGTCGTCCCCTTTTTCAATGTCATGATCGTAAAATATAATATCATCATCAATATACTTTGACAACGTATTTTTAATAATTTCAGGCTGATACCCCGCATCAGCACGTCGATAGGAAATGAATATTTTGGACATTGGTCAATACATTTTATGTTTATTTTCAATATTTCTAATGTGGTCAATAAATTTCTGGATTTCTATCCGTCTGATGTCAGTCAGTGGTAAAAATTCTATCAGATTTTCCTGATGTTCATATTCTCCTCTTAGGTGATGGAAGGCACCATAGTTTTCCCAAATGGTATCAAACTCATCAGTTAAAAATTTAGAAAACGCTTCAGATTTTAATTTATGGGATGTACACTTAGATGTAATCAGAAATTCGGTGAGCCATACATTTAGCCATATGGATTTATCATAATAATCCTCCCTCGTCTTATATGTCTTCAATATTTTCGAGAGTTTGGTTAAATCACTTGCTTTTGCCCGACTGGACAGTGCTTGTAGTTGTAATTGGACTAATGAATTATAAAAATCATGTCTATCTTTATTGCTTCTATCTGCCAGTCCATAATACTTAAGAGATTCGGCCAACTCGGACTGGCCATCAGATATATTAAATTTTTTATTCAAATAAGCCAGCCTTTTGTAGGCACTCCCCAGCATGGAATTTCTCTCCGACGTCTTACCGATAGTCATGAGCATCTTAAATTTATTTATAACATCTTGTAGTATTTCAATGGAGCTTGCTATTTTGTTTATATCCAAAATGGCATCATGTACAGCTATCTTAGCCTGTACATTGTACATCTGCTCCAAACTCTTCAATGAAAAAGTGGCATTCTCCGCTGTAAAAAGTGCTTCAAATATCTCCTTTGCTTCAGCATTGTTACCGAGTTTGTAATGAGCCATAGCTTGTTTTTCGAGTATGGCCGCATCTACGATATTGAGCTCCAGGATACCCTGATCGATCATATCGAGCTTCTTTTTGAGGCTTGCACTTCTGTATTGAGCATTATCGGCACGACTGATGATATTTTCACAATCATTCAATACTTCTTGTGACAAAACATACGATTTGTTTGTATTCTTAGGTTTTGTTTCAAAGGTAAACATTGGGTCTCCATAACATTGGTATGCACCCCAGGTATTTTTATCAGGTTCTGCTTCAAAACACATGCCTCTGGCTTTTTGGACAGCTTCGCCAAAGTTGTATCCTTCAAACATATGTTCATAAAATTTCTGTGCAAAAAGTAGGGCCATATCATCATACACCGGCCAGCCCGCTACTATGATGGCTTTTACTCCGTTTCTGATGAATTCTTCCCCTATATTTGCAGCAAATTCATAGGTTTTGAGCGACAGATCCGAAGACACTTCACCTCCTTTGCCTGAGTAACACGTATTGATAAAAACAAATTCAGGCATGACATCTAATTGCACTATTTCAGCCGCAGTCATCATAGATAGACTTTCAGTGTTATCTTCTTTTTTGGTCCCAATGACTACACCGGATTTCAAACTATTTTTTTCATCAAATACCCCATGAGCTGCTATATGAATATACCGATAGGTTGTTTCGTAGAGTTTCATGATGATATCATTGGCATTTTCTTTTACTGAGTGTGTGGTAGTAAAACTCTGATGATTAAATATATCATTTACCAAGTTGGCTTCTGCTACAGCTCCAGGCAACTGATTGTATAGCACAGAATCTAAAAATGGATCACCAATGATGAGGACATTTTTGTTTTCTGCGTACCTCTTTTTAATACTACATGCTTTGAAAGTCAATTGTCGGATCATACCTGCCGTCACACAGATGGGTTTGTCCGATATACCAGTGTCCTGGATCAGTTCCCAAGGGTATGACGCAGCATCTTTATCCAGATTGATCACCAGATTATTTTGCATACGGATGTTTACTTTAAAATCCTGTGGTATCAATCGCTCAAATAAAACTTTTGATATGCGCCTATCCCAAACTTTATGGTTTTCCTTTTCTTTGATCAATTCATACAGAAAATCATTTATTTGGCCTTTGTCTATATAGACTTCTTTGCTTTCTTCTTTTGCTATGCCGACATTTAGATTGAAAATAAGTTTCGTATTACTATTTACACAATCTGCGCTCGATAATGGACATGTCTTGCTCCCTCTGATGGTCAATTGATTCCATTTATCTTTTCCATAATCAACACTCAGGCTCATTAAAGCACCGGGTTTTGTCTGTAATTTTGGGTTGTCAAAGTTGACAAATCCATCTTGATAAAATTGCCTTAGAGTATAGAAAACAGAAAGCGCTTTGTCAGCGAATATTTCTAAAAACTCCACATTTTTCACAACATTTTCAACAATTAAGCCATCACTATTACCTACTAAGCCTTTATTGGCCATTTGTATGCCTGTCAAAATACTCTTCATACTGGTGCCAACAGATAAATTGCCGTAGGCTGTTCCGATCAAAAGGGTACTTATAGTATCAGGAAAAGGGTGCTCCTCATGAGATGAGTTATCCTTGCATTGATAAAATGCCTGTATGATACCATCTCTTACAGCTTGTGAAAGTCTAAATCCTGTCATCTCAAATTGGTCTCCCAATCCGACTACCAATGCACCATTTGGTTTTTTGTTTTTGTCTCTGAGTATAAACAGAGAAGTCCCCATTTCGCCGGGATACACTTTGTTTTTATATCTCTGACCTAGTGCTCCTTTCAATGCATCATCAAGTGCTTTTTCAGCATTTGCTATATATTCACCCTGGAAGTGCCCGATCATCAGTGGACCATCAGCATATTTTAGGTCACCATGCGTAGCACTCACATTCAAAAGGTCTAAAACTATATTGGCCTCGAATTCATCATCATTAAAATCAAAGATTTCTTGTTCTAACTCTAAGCCATTATTGGTATATATTTCTCCTTCGTCATATATGGGTTTTATTTTACTGCGGGTAGTCCCTCCTCTGGTTACCTGAGCAGGGTCTTTACTAAAATAGGAAGTACCATTTTTCAATAGGGATACGATGCCAGGAAAAAACTTATCGTCATTGACCAATTGGCCATGAGGCACGTTTATATAATATACATTGCCATGGGTAATCAACTCTTCAGGTATGCCTTCTTGCCAGGTTACAGTGCCATCACCTGATGAGGTAGGATGAAAAACAACATCGTTTTCATCGATCGAATAATTTTGTGGGGTATCATTTTTTATACTTTTGCCAGCGATATAATACACCTTAGATACATCAGCAAACTTAAATTCTGATACATCCTTTTTATAGCTCTTCAATTTATTCAAGTCACCTTTGCTCGGTACCACCCATTGGTCAGAATGGACTTTATCCGCTGAATACAAGTCTAACCAGTATTGTTCTGAAGTCACTTCCTTATCCTTTATACCATTGTTGATGTTTAATGGCAATAGCTCCAATAGACCAGGAAGCCTATTGAAAACAGTCAACAAATCCTTCATATTGTTAAAAAGGGCAATCTTATCCAGTTTTCTGACATTGCTGCTCCGACCGACGATGGTTTCGACTGCCCTATAAGATCCGTACCAGGGAGTACCCGTCATGATCCATCTAAAATCTGGCTGTGCAGATACCTTTTGATAGGTGTCCGATTGGTGCATCGCCAATGCTCGGACCAGCAGCCCTCCCATAGAGTGACTGACTACTCGGATAGACTGGCCGTTACTTCTATCTAAAATGTCTTTTAAAGCTTCTGCAAAACCGTCGGCCGAATCTTTCAAGTGTTGCCGCCAGTCAAAAGGGTGAGTATATACATCAAATCCAAAATCCTTAAGATAACGAACAAATTTGCCGTAGGACGTGGCAATCAAGCCATCTGCCTTCAATCCAGTTATATTGACATCTAATTTCAACAGTCCACCTA
>JBATLS010000512.1:0-1545 GCA_049289435.1 Saprospiraceae bacterium
CATTTCTGACCGCGCAAAAAAACAATGACCAGGAAACCATCCAAAAGTTGTTGGATAAGATAGAATCAGTCAGTCAGATAAAACCATCAGATGCTCCATCAAAATTTATAAATACGATCATTAAAGATTATAATTATTATACAGGAGATATTAATTAACAAAATGTTTATCAGTAAAAGTGGAAGCCTCCTTGATTTATTGGTACATTATTTTTATCTTTGTAACTGTTTGAATCATTATATATCTTGCTAACAGACAAAACCTTCATCCATAAACATTATAGAATTACATGGAAAAACACGGTACATTTATCGAAAAGAATATAAAACCAATCATCGAAAAATACAGTTTCGGGGTGTGTCGTTATATCGCTGAAAAATGGGGACTCAATGAGTCTAAAGTAAGGCTTTATTTTATCTACACGAGCTTTGTAGCCATTGGGTCGCCAGTAATATTTTATCTTTTTATCGCTTTTTGGATCAATATCAAAAAGTATGTCCGAAGCCATATTACCCTGTGATCTTCGGCCAACTATGGATAAAATACTTAAAGCATATTTACACCAATACTATCATTTGTCGATTTGTACAGCACTGTTGTGTGCATTTACATATCAAGCCACTGTCACTCAGATACATTGGACGTATTGTGTTTGGGTAGGAGTTGCCACTTTGGTGATGTACAGTTTTTTTGTTTTATTCAAGCTTTCTTTTGCCCAGCTAAAAGCCATATTGATCAATTATCCGACCAGAGTCATCATCTTACCTTTGGTAGCTATGGTTGGGATGATAGTAGTACAGTTTCACTGGGTCGAAAGCATTGCTTTAGTCATAGCGGGTACGGTTTCGCTTTTTTATTTTAGACCTGTTTTTGGTACGTCATTTTCATTGCGAGCACATTTTTTGCTCAAACCCCTGAGCATCGGGCTTGTATTTGCACTGAGCACTGCATTTGTGCCCTATATTCATTCGGGATATTTGATCGGAGAATCCGTCATACTATCGACTGGACGGTTGTGTTTTATCATGGCTCTTGCCCTGATTTTTGACTTGGGAGATGTGGTGATAGATCAAGAAACCCAGACGATAGCCATGCCCCAAAAACTAGGAGTCGTCCCGACCAAAGTAGTTGCTTCGATCATATTGTTGGTGGGTGGCTTGATCGAGTTAAATGGCGCATGGACATTTCTGCTCGAGCTACCTGCACTTTTGGCATTATTGGTGACCTATTTTTTTTCGTTTGTATTGATTATTATATCTGGCCCGAAGAAGGAAGATTGGTTCTACCTGTTGGTCGTGGACGGCATGATAGGATTGCCGTTTTTACTGACGATGGTATAATATGTAAGTGTGATCTCGTTTGTACAAAAATAAATAAAGACCAAATAATAAATCATCAATGTGGGCTGACATTATAAAAATGATATAAGAGGATTTAGAGTATGTTTAAAATTCCATCATTTGTCTACAAGCAACAAATTTCATTTTATACTGCGTTATATTTTTCGTTGTAACTACCAGTTACGACTGCAAAATATACCTTGTC
>JBATLS010000513.1:0-3882 GCA_049289435.1 Saprospiraceae bacterium
GTCAGAAACGACGGTATATTCACATTTTGCCTATTTGTACACCAAGGATGAACCTGTGGACATATTGAAGTACGTGACTGATGATGAAATCAGTAAAGTGGAGCAAGCCTGGCTCAAAGCAAATAAAAATCTGGCGCTTGCGACCATAGCCGAGGAGCTCAAGGAACCCCTAGATTTTCATAAAATAAGACTTGCTTTAGCCTTCATCATCAAAAAAGAAAAAATGAAGCATGGTCAATAAATTAGCCATCTATATACTTTTGATTGGTTTTCCGTTGGTGACCCTGGCACAAAATAAAAAATGGAAAGTCACGGTCAAAGACACCATTCATTGTGTGCGAGGTTCGTATTCGTTGGTGTTTCAGGACCATTTTGAAGGCGATACCCTGGATACGTCCAAATGGTACACTTACTACCCTTATGGTCCGCAGAGCCAAAAAGACTCTTGTAGTTTTTGTCGTACTCATGTCAGTGCCAATATATACAGAGACCAAAATGTCATCGTGGATCATGGCACATTATTATTGAAATCAGATCGCAAATCGGGTACTTGGTTTGACAGAAATATGGACTACACTTCTGGTATGGTGCATAGCAAACAAAATTTTACGACCTACGGAAAATATGAAATCAGGTGTAAATTGCCTTCCGGAAAGCAACTATGGCCAGCTTTCTGGATTTTTGGGTGGAGTACAGAGATAGATATATTTGAGTTTATATGTAAGGGTACCCGCAAGCTGGAGTTTTCTATCCACAAATGGATCAATGAAGAGTGCCCCAATAAAAATCCAAGTAAAAATTCGCCTTGTTATAGTAGTGCATCAGGTATGGTAGATTTTGGTATCGATTTTTCAAAAGAATTTCATACTTTTAGTGTAGAATACGAACCCCACATGATCAAATATTATATAGATGATATCATGGTGCGATATGTGCCCAAATATTATACCCTAAGAGGGCAACCGATCAATAGTTGCAGATTGCTGCCTGGAGAATATCTTGAAGAGCCTTCCTTCCCTATTTTTGGACAGCCAGTACAAGTCATCGCCAATCAATCGGTGTGTTGGAAGCATAAAGAAAAAAATCCCATCTTCCCAAATTATATGGAGATAGACCATATTTCAGTCTATCAAAAAGAGATTCAGGGAGACCTATATAAAATAGATAGTTATTCATTAAAAAATTAAGCACCATATGGACAAACGATCATTTATTAAAAAATCAGCGTTGGCAGCATTTACTCTTGCTCCGGCTCTCAAGTGGTTGGACGATATCGATGTCACTTATCAAAATGAATCTTTGGCACAGATCACTTCCAACGAAGAATATTGGTCAGCAATAAGAGCTGGATACCGATTGAAACCAGATTATATCAATCTGGAGAATGGGTACTATTGTTTTATGCCCAACGCTACATTGGAGAGGTATATACAGCACATCAGGGACGTAAATCTGGAGGGTTCCCGCTATATGCGTACCGTGCAATGGGAAAATAAAGATAAATCAGCACATCGGCTAGCCGATATGATCGGAAGTGGTCATGACGAATTGGTCATCACGCGCAATACCACAGAGTCGATGGACATCATCATCAATGGGTACGCTTGGCAAAAGGGAGATGAAGCCGTCATGGCAGAGCAGGATTACACGTCTATTGTCAATCAGTTTGAGCTTATGGCCAAGAGATATGGTATAGTGAATAAGATTGTGTCGGTGCCGACGCATCCAGTATCCGATCAAGAAATAGTGGATATGTATGCCAAAGCCATCACCCCAAAGACAAAATTGCTGATGGTGTGCCACATGGTCAATATCACTGGTCACATACTTCCTATCAGAAAGATATGTGATATGGCACACGCCAAGGGAGTCGATGTGATGGTGGACGGAGCTCACGCCATCGCACATTTGGATTTTAATATCAAAGATTTGGACTGCGACTATTATGCATCCAGTCTCCACAAATGGTTGAGTGTCCCTCTTGGAGCGGGACTTCTATATGTCAAAAGAGAAAAGATATCGCATTTGTACCCCATGATGGCACCGTGGGTAGAGGATCAAAATGACATCAAAAAATTAAATCACATCGGTACACATCCGGTCCACACAGATCTCAGTATAATAGATGCTATAGATTTTTATCAGGCAATGGGTGCAGCCAAAAAAGAGGCCAGACTCAGATATTTGCAACGATACTGGACAGACAAAGTGAGAGATGTCAAAGGCATCGTATTGAATACTCCTAAAGATGCTCACAGATCATGTGCCATAGCCAATATTGGATTGGCTAATATGCCAGCTAAAGATATGGCAAAAGTACTTCTTGAAAAACATAAAATTTGGACAGTTGGCATCGAAGGACAGGGTATCAATGGCTGTAGGATTACCCCAAATGTTTATACGACCACTGCAGAATTGGACACATTTGTGGACGCCTTGATGAAAATGAAATAGGGTTTATTTTTTGCATAATCAAGTTAAATTGTTATCCCGATAGGACATTGCTTTGGTGATAATGAACTAAGCTCCATATCCGGGTTGGTGAAATATTTTTTTTTGGCAATATTTTTGCATTTCATTAGCCACGGTGGAGACTGTAACTAAGAGTATGTTTAAAATTCCATCATTTGTCTGCCAGCGGCAAATTTCATTTTATACTGCGTTATATTTTTCGTTGTAACTACCAGTTACGACTGCAAAATATACCTTGTCTAAAATTAAATTTGCTATCTTTCGCTCAAACATGAAAATTTAAACATACTCTAAGTGATTTTGTCATTAAAATGATTACAAATTACATTTTTATGTTGTACGCTAATACACGCATGTTATTTTCTATGATATAAAGAAAATACGCATAAGAACAGAATAAATATATTTACACGCTAATAATTTAAATAAATAAGATGCCTACGCCACATATAGAAGCCCTGGAAGGCGAGATTGCCGAATCTATCTTACTGCCGGGAGACCCATTGAGGGCCAAGTTTATAGCCGATCATTTTCTGACAGAGGTGACCCAATTCAACAGGGTACGCAATATGTTGGGATTTACGGGATATTATCAGGGCAAGAGAGTGTCAGTCATGGGTACAGGTATGGGTATGCCATCGATAGGCATATATTCCTATGAGTTGATCAAATTTTATCAGGTAAAAAAACTAATCAGGGTAGGCTCAGCAGGCTCCATCCAGCCAGATGTAAAGGTCAACGATATCGTCATCGCTCAGGCAGCTTCTACCAATTCCAATTTTTCTAAACAGTTTAAAATCCGAGGTGAAATATCCGCTATTTCTGATTTTGAAATGCTTTCAGCCGCCGTCGCCAGAGCTAAAGAACTTAATTTGCCTTATCACGTAGGCAATATCATGAGTTCGGATACATTTTATGATTTTGAAAAGGGAAGCTGGAAAAAATGGGCCAACATGGGTGTCTCATGTCTGGAGATGGAAGCATATGCACTATTTCTCACCGCTACCATGCTCAAGGCATCTGCATTGACGATATGTACGATCTCTGACTCGTTGATCACGGGCGAAAGCATGGATCACAAAGATAGAGAGGTCGCATTGGGACAAATGATCGGCCTTGCTTTGGATATAGTGTAAAGTTATCATCCAAAAATGTCTCTATTTCGACTTTCTATTCAGGTGAAATTTCTAATGCTCTGACCATAGATAGAGCACTATATTGGTTTCATAAGGATATTATAACCATTCAACTCTCCTTTCTTTTTAAATTCAGAACACCAGACTCATCGTAGTTTACATCCATGAAAAATACACATTTTCAATGGCCAATGGCTTCATCCAGTGGATAAAAAGAGTTGCCACCATCTCCAGATAGTTGTCGTCCCGATAGTTATCGTCCCGATAGTTATCG
>JBATLS010000514.1:0-2972 GCA_049289435.1 Saprospiraceae bacterium
AACCTTCTGTCCACCCTTTGATGACCTGATTGAGTCCGAACGATATAGGTTCTCCTCTATCTACTGAACTATCAAATACAGTGCCGTTGATCAGCATACCATGATAGTGGGTTTTAACTTTGTCACTGCCTACGGGTTTAGCTCCTCCCAGCCCTTTGGTCATAATTACATACTGCAAACCACTTGGTAAGGTGACTACTCCTGGTTTTTTTGCATTTTCGATTAAAAAATCTTTTCCTTCTTTTGATTTCATTTCTGTAAGATATTCATTTAAAATTTTGTCTGATAATGTTTTTTCTATTTTGGTTGGGTTTTTCTTCATCGCGTCTTCAAAGGCCTTATGATATACTTCTGTTTTCAATCCTGTCAGACCCATCTTCTGTATGCTTTCAGCAGCTGCCAGACCTGCTGCATAAGATACGGTGTCTATCTTGGTCGTTAGCATTTGAGCAAAGCTCACAGACGAGAAATAAAGAAAGAAACAAAGAAGTAATCCACTGATTTTCATGTCATTTACTATTTGAGTAATTTTTAAAAAACTGTTTTTCATGTGTATAATTTTTATTTATTTTTTAATGGTCAGAAGGAATCTTTGATAAAAAATAATCATTGTGGTTTGTAAAAAATAAACCATGATTATTTTTTATGTCGATTTCATATTTTAATAAAGTCTAAAAATTTGATAATAAATATATTTAGTCAAAAGAAATTAAATGGCGAAAATATTGATTATAATTCATTGATAATGAGACAATAAAATACAAATTTTTCGCAATCAAATTTACTTTAAGGTTAATTGCTTTTAAGAACGGCATAATGCTTAAAAAAGTATGGAATGGTTTCGATCCCTTTATAGAAATTAAACAAGCCATAATGCTCATTTGGCGAATGAATATCATCTGAATCCAAGCCAAATCCCATTAACACGGTTTTTACTTTTAACACTTCTTCAAACAGTGCCACTATTGGGATGCTCCCGCCACCACGAACCGGGATGGGATCCTTGCCATAAGTATCTCGCATGGCCAAAGCAGCAGCCTTGTATTCGGCTGTATCTGAAGGGGTTACAGCTGCTTCCCCACCATGATGTGGTTTTACTTTCACTTTTACGCCTGGAGGAGCAATACTTTCAAAATGCTTTTTAAACAATGCGGTGATGATGTCACTTTTCTGGTTTGGCACCAGCCTCATACTAATCTTGGCGAATGCCTTTGATGGCAATACTGTCTTTGCGCCTTCTCCTATATATCCGCCCCACATACCATTGACCTCTAAGGTAGGTCTGATGGACGTTTGTTCCAAAATGGTATATCCTTTTTCGCCTATAGTATCTTCCACACCCAAACCTTGCATATATAGAGCTCTGTCAAAAGGTGCCCTATTCATAGCGGCTCTATCCTCTGTGGAAATTTCTACAACATCATCATAAAATCCAGGAATAGTGATGTGTCTGTTTTCATCTTTTAAGGAAGCTATCATATCACAAAGTATCTGAGCCGGGTTAGCCACCGCACCTCCATAGACACCCGAATGCAAATCTTTATTTGGTCCGGTGACTTCTACTTCCACATAAGAGAGACCACGCAGTCCAACTGTAATCGATGGTATATCATTGGCTATGACAGAAGTATCAGAAATCAGTACCACATCGCATGCTAATTTGTCAGCATGCTCTTTACAAAATAGTGCCAGGTTGGAAGATCCAATTTCTTCTTCCCCTTCTATCATAAATTTGATGTTGCAGGGCAAAGAATTGGTCTTAACCATGGATTCAAATGCTTTGACATGCATAAACATCTGTCCTTTGTCATCGCACGACCCTCTGGCAAATATGGCACCTGAAGGATGAATCTTAGTATTTTTGATGACGGGTTCGAATGGTGGACTATCCCAAAGTTCAAGTGGGTCGGGTGGTTGTACATCATAATGACCATAAACCAAAACCGTAGGCAACCCATCTCCCACATGGTAATCTCCATATACAATAGGATGTCCCTGGGTAGTAAAAATCTCCACATTATTGCACCCCGATTGTTTTAGATTCTCAGAGACATATTCAGCATTTCTTGCTACATCAGACTTGTATTTGGCGTCAGCACTGATGGATGGAATGCGCAACATTTCCAAGAGTTCGCTCAAAAAGCGATCCTTGTTTTGATCAATATAATCCTGAACTTTTTGCATGGTATATTTCTTTTTAATTATTGAATTGTTTCTGTAAACGTTTTACCCATATTAAATAAGGCAAAACAATATCTATCTGTGACTTCTTCGATGGTTTTTGAAGTTGGTTTTCCCGCACCATGCCCTGCACTTTTGTCTATTCTGATCAAGACAGGTGAATTCCCAATTTGTTTCTTTTGTAAATGAGCTATAAACTTAAAAGAATGCGCTGGCACTACCCTATCATCATGGTCAGCAGTAGTGACTAAGGTAGCAGGATAAGATTTGTTTTGAACGTTATGGATGGGTGAATATGCAAGGATATACTTGAACATTTCGGGGCTTTGTTCTGCTGTACCATAGTCAAATGCCCACCCGGCACCAGCCGTAAAAGTGTGATATCTCAACATATCCATCACACCAACTGCTGGAAGTGCTACTTTGAACAATTCAGGTCTTTGATTCATACAAGCACCAACCAACAGACCACCATTGGATCCTCCGGAAATAGCTAAATATGATGGAGATGTATATTTTTGGGATATCAGATATTCTGCTGCTGCTATAAAATCATCAAATACATTTTGTTTTTGTAGTTGTGTGCCTGCGATATGCCATTTTTTACCGTATTCACCACCACCTCTTAAATTGGCAACCGCATACACACCACCTTGCTCCATCCAAACTGCATTGGAAATACTGAAGCCGGGGGTTTGACTTACATTAAAACCACCATATCCATAGAGCATAGTAGGATTATTGCCATCCAATAATACTCCTTTTTTGTAAGTGATCATCATGGGTATGCG
>JBATLS010000515.1:0-4675 GCA_049289435.1 Saprospiraceae bacterium
TGTTAATTCGGGTGTATCCCATTTTTACATTCATTGATAGCCAATTTCTTTTTAGCTCCCTTGAGGCAGGGATGGGGTAATCTAAAAAGAAATTGCATAAAAGTGAAATTTTGGGATACACCCGTTAATTCTTTGTGGTTCTTAAAGTTTTTGTGCCTTTGTGGCAAAAATAAATTTTTTGGAGTGGACTCAAATATATAATTTTGACTGAACACTTACTCGCATCAGATAAATTTGAAGCAAACTTGGATATGAGGTAAAAAGTGATTTAAGTTAAACAAGCCCGCTCTCCCCTTTTTAAGATATTGTACAAAAAAATTATTAATTTTGCTCCTATGCATAGAGATGTAGCCATTGGATCTTTATTGGTTCTATCTTAAATATCCGAATCTATATACTTTTTTATTTTACCTTACATATCAATACTTTTTAAATTTACTTCATTAAGATAAGTAATTGATGATAAATAGAATTAAAAAAAAAATAATACAAATCCTTCCAAGTTATATACTACATAAATTTTGGTTGCTGTATCAATTTCAAAAAAATAGAAAAGCAACGAGCAAAGAGATTTTTGAAAATATCTATGCTAACCAAATGTGGGGTAAAGGGATCGATACTGAAGATACATTTTATTCAGGCCATGGCTCTCACCGATCGACTCTGGTTTCAATGTATATACCTGCTGTTGAAAATTTTATTAAAGAGTTTGATCAAAAATTGGATGTAGTAGATTTAGGATGTGGAGATTTTGCAGTCGGCTCACAGGTGAGAAAAAATTTTAATTCTTATATAGCTTGTGATGTGGTGGAGCCATTGATAGAAAGGAATAAAGATATCTACAAAGACCTGAATGTAGATTTTAGGGTTTTGGATATAGTGACGCAAGAACTTCCTTGTGGAGATGTAGCCATTATCAGACAGGTATTTCAACATTTGTCAAACAAACAAATAACAAAAGTAATTCCGAAATTAATAGAAAAGTATAAATATATCATTGTGACCGAACACTTGCCAGCATCCAATAAATTTAAAGCAAACATGGATCTGATGGAAGGCCCAGATATCCGGTTGGGATTTGACAGTGGCATAGTACTCACAAAACCGCCTTTTAATCTAAAAATACGAAAAGAAGATATTTTATGCGAAATACTTGATGAGGTGGGGATAATTAGGACCATTGCATATACTGTGTCATAAACATGACATACCATTAGCAAATGTAATTCACTTATCATCCACCAGACGATATTTTTTCAATAATAGTACGTAACTTGCGGAGGTAGATGTACCTGATACTTCATATAATTTGTTGCCATAAAAAAGATTATTGTTACCCAAAAAATAAAATGGAGGCTTGAGAAAACATATTGTCATTGTCACATATAACGACTATCCCGCTTTTGAAGGACTTGGCGAAAGAATAAAAAATATATCAAGGGTGATAAGGGATCACGAACATAATGTAACCATCCTGGCACCCAACATCGAAAATAGGCACCTCCTTGATGAGCAAGTATTTAGTGAGAGAATAATCAGAATAAATATATATATACCTCATTTTTTAAAGAAAAATAGAGTAATTGCCAGGACATGTACGATGATCATGCAGACATTATGTACGCCGTATATTTACCTTAAGTACTTAAGGAAAAAACCAATCAATATTATCATGGCTGAGCAAATTTATGCTGTTCCCACTGCTTTGATGTTAAAAATGTTTTCAAGATCCAAAGTTTATGTAGATGATATTTGTACTGTCTCAGACATTTTACAAGCAGAAGGGTCTGTATTATTGAGTAAGGTGCTCACTTTTTTCGAAAAAGTACTTTTTAAATTTTGTGATGGTTTTATATATACATCTGCAGTCAGCTACCAATATTATGAAGAGAGAGGGGTCAAACCCAGTATTTTACTTGCTAATGGTGTCAATGGTGACAAATTTGTACCAGTGGTGAAAGTCAGTGATACACTGATTATTTTTTTTAACGGAAGTACATACTCATCACAAAACAATGCGGCCACGACCAATTTTATAAAAATAGGTAAAGACGTGATGAGTAGGATAAAGCAAGATGTTCATTTTAGACTCATTTGCTGGCCAGAGTATTATCTACCTGAAAATGTAAAAAATGACATTATATATGCAAAAAAATGGCTTACATTCAGTGGAGGAGTAGAAAAAATTGAGCTTGAAATCGGACATGCTGATATCGCTATTTTAGCATACAATAAAGGGCATAATCTTTCTGGCGGTGTGAGATTAAAGGCACTTGAGTACATGGCGTGTGGCAAATTGATCATATCTACGCCTGAAGGAGTAGAGGGCATAAAGGGACTTATTCCTAATACACATTACGTATTGGCGGAGTCTGTTGATGATATCGCTGATATTATCTTAGAAATAGTACAATATCCAGAGAAAATAGACATAATTTCGCAAAATGCAAGAAAATTTGTGCTTAGCAAATATGACTGGAAAGTAACACTTGAAGAATATATAGGAAAGTTACAATTAATGCATAGTGATTAAAAAGTATTAGCAATAAATCCGTACCATGAATATTTCGATTGTTATCCCGTGTTATAATGTCAGTCAGCACATCCAAGAGGTGATCAGCAACATTCCGACCAACATAGCATGGATCATTACTGTAAATGATGCTTCGACTGACCATTCCAAAGAGATATTACTACACTTATCCGCATCAAATAAAAGAATAATATGTATCGACCATGATCACAATCAAGGGGTGGGTGGAGCTATGCTCACTGGATATACGAAGGCATTGGAACTCCAATCAGATATTATTATAAAAATGGACGGTGATGGGCAAATGGATGCTGCCAACATCCCAAAACTGATACGACCTATAGTGCAAAATATGGCCGAATTTACAAAAGGAAACAGGTTTAGAGATTTTAAAGCTTTAAGAGCCATGCCCCTATCCAGAAGGATTGGAAACTTAGGTCTTAGTTTTATCATCAAGGCAGCGTCCGGCTACTGGAATATTTTTGACCCGACCAATGGTTTTACGGCCATCAAAGGGGAAACATTGGCAGGATTGGATTTTACCAAAATTCATAAGAGGTATTATTTTGAGACTTCTATGTTGATCGAATTATACTACAATAATGCTGTCATACAGGATATACCCATCAAGGCAATTTATGGTGACGAAATTTCCGGATTGTCGAGACTGAAAACTATTTTCGAATTTCCACCAAAACTATTTGTAGCTTTCATAAAACGTATCATACTGAAGTATTTTTTGTTTGACTTCAACATCGCTTCTATTTATTTGCTTTGTGGCATACCGATGTTTCTATATGGCTTGATTTTTGGACTGATAAATTATTTTAAATATACCTCTGTCAATGAATATGCTCCTACTGGTACCATATTAATACCTACTCTTTTTATTATATTAGGATTTCAGTTATTACTTGCCGCCATTGGGTTTGATATTTCAAATTATCCAAAAAAATCCACCTCTTGAAAGTTTCCATCATAGTACCAGTGTATAATTCAGAAAAATATATTGGAGAATGTATAAATTCTGCTTTGGGTCAATCTCATAGCCATACAGAAGTCATCGCAGTGGATGACGGATCGTCTGATGGTTCGATTGAAATTTTAGAGTCGTTTGTCCCCCAAATAAAAATAATCAGAAAACACAGAGTGGGGGTCGCTGCGGCTCGCAATGCAGGCATTCAGGCTTCTACCGGAGATTGGATAAAATTATTGGATCATGATGACGTATTGTACCCCGATGCTATCGAAAATTTGCTTACCGTGGCACTAAATATAAGTCACGAAGAAAATGTCATCTATGGCAATGTAGATTTTATCAACGCCCAAAGCACCACAATAGGACAAATGATCGAATCAAACTATAATTCCAAAAATATTTTTGACTTAAATACCATCACTTTGGATAGAAATTTTGGGATACCTTCCACTTGGTTTTTGCACAAATCTATTTTCGAACTATGCGGCTATTTTGATGAATCTACACAACATGACGATTATGAGTTTCATTTGCGCTGTGCATTACTACATGGTGTCAGGTTTTATAGTTCAGATATAAAAGTGGCTAAATACAGGCTCCATGCTGACCAATTTACCTGGCAAGTCATGAGGCAGTTTAAGAGTCAGGATGAGATCGCACTACATGCCTTAGACAGACTGGCACCAGACCTAAAATCAACATATCTGCGAGCATTGAAAGAATTAAGAAACAGCCGGTCGATGTTTGAAAAAGCAGCCTATTTGTGCAGACCCATATTAAAATTTCTCCCTATAAAAGTAGAAATTAAGCTTCGTACCCTATATCTGAAAATATTGGAATATCAAAGACTCCGGGAGTCTAATAGTATAAAATAATTACTTCGATGTTTGATCATTCTTTTGCGGTGATGGTTTATGGTGATTCACCTTTTTTGGTGGAGTGTTTGGACTCGTTGGTACTCCAGACGGTCAAGAGCCACATTTATATCGCCACTTCTACCCCGTCCGACTATATCACAAGTATCGCAAATAGGTATAATATCGACGTGTATATCAATAAAGATCAGCATGGAATCGCTCATGACTGGAATTTCAGTTTGAGCAAGTGCAAAACCGATTTCGTGACCTTAACGCACCAGGATGATGTGTATCTCCCCAATTATA
>JBATLS010000516.1:0-2856 GCA_049289435.1 Saprospiraceae bacterium
TTCTCTAATCACATGATATTTTTCGGATAGAATCTTCTTATTTTTCTTTCCAGCCGTAGGATGCAAGGTTTGTATATACTTTTCTTCCATGATTCATGCATTAAAATAAACATCAAATACTTGAAGCGCTATGTCAAGTATTAGATGTTTCTTTTTAAATTTTGTTAACTTACTTTTTATCAGGCCATCTTCCAGGCGTATAAGGTGCTTTATTTTTTGTCAATTCTGCTTCTATTGCCGTGACCTTAGCATCGGCATCTTTGATCATAGGAAAGACTTCATTGTACTGCTTGACGGCAATATCCAGAGACGACTTGAATGTCTGAGGAATATCTGAGGTCGTGTTCCAAACACTATATTCTGCCATTCCCACTCTTTCATTGATGGATGGTTTGGTCTCAAATTCTCTCCTACCGGCACTGGAATCTCCGAAGAGTTTGATCTTTACGGGTATAAGTGATTGTTGGATATCGTGAATTCTATTCATCAGGATACCGACGGGTGCAGGCATATCAAGGATGGCCAATTCTGCATTTTTCAGTCTTGTCTCCATATCCCTAAGTAAATCATTGGTGGCACTGAGTTCTTTATTGAGTTCGCTTATTTTTTTGTAGAAGGCTACATTTGCGCCTAAATCTTTAGATGGTAAACTCGATTGGTGCAATAATTTGGCTTCAAAATTGACTGGACCTGCCAACTGAGTTATGTTGCCATCATGAACTTTGGCCATCGAGACATTGTATTTACCTGGCATCACCAAATGCCCAGAAGGTCCTGAGCCAAATAATTGGTCTGCTGATGGAGTATATCTGTTGAGCACAGGGTCAGCTGGTGCAGTACGCAGGTCCCAGGTCATCCTTTGTAATCCCTTTTTCATAGGCTTTTTGATGTGTCTGATGACCTGTCCCGAAGCGTCAGTAATCGTAAAAAGCAGATAAGCGTCAGATTGATTGTCTTCCATGCGCAAGCTATCCAAAGGTGGGTAATACACTTTTTCATTTTTAGCATACAATGCCTTCTCTCTTTCTTTTCGGATGTCTTTTAGTTTTTTGACATCATCCTTGACATAATAGCTGAATACTGCTCCCATTTCTGGATTAGGGGTACTAAAAAAATTACTTCCCAGATGACCTTTATCACGTAGCCCCAGAGGAAACCTTGGGATAAACATCAAGGCGTCTTTGACGGGAAGAATCATGGCTTCTTTATCCAGGTCAACTTTTTTTACATGGCGCAATGGTGTGTAATCGTCCATCACATAAAATCCACGTCCGAATGTAGCAAGAACCAAATCATTTTCACGTCTTTGAATCTCTATGTCTCTCACAGCAATAGTAGGCAGACCAGTTTTGAGTTGTATCCAATGGCTGCCACCATCTGAGCTGAAAAAACATCCAAATTCAGTACCCACAAACAATAAATCTTTGTCCACATGATCTTCAGCAATCGAGTAAACACTACCTCGTTCTGGTAAATTTGAAGCAATACTTCTCCATGTCTTTCCTGCATCATTTGTCATTAACACATAAGGCTTGAAGTCACCATACCTGTGATGATTGAAGCATACATATGCCGTATTCTTATCGTGAAGTGAAGCTATGATCTGGTGTACATAACTCATATTGGGTACTCCTGGCAGATTATCAAATTTTGACCATGTTGTTCCCCCGTCCATAGTCAATTGGATCAGACCGTCATCAGTACCTACCCAGATCATATTTTGATCCAGTTTGGATTCGGCGATGCTGGTGGTCTGGCCGAAGATATCTGTACTTCCATTTTTCGCCAGGGCATCCACCGACCAGATTTTACCCATGACTTCCAGTTTGTTTCTGTCTATCTGTCGTGACAAATCGGGACTAATGACCTTCCAGCTATTGCCCTGATCGTCTGTTCTGAATACTTTATTTGCACCAAAGTACAGTCTTTTATTATCATGATGGCTGATAAAGAGAGGTGCATCCCAATTCCATCTGTAAGCATCTTCGTTTTCTCCTTCTACAGGTTTGATGGGCAGATATTCACCACTCTTGCGGTCAAATCTGACTAAACCACCGTATTGACTTTGCGCATAAATGATATTTGGGTTGCTTTGATCCACTTGAGTCTCAAATCCATCTCCTAGGGATGTCACATACCAGTCAGCGTTTGTGATCCCATTGGCTGAAGTAGTTCTGCTCGGCCCGCCCAAACTAAGATTATCTTGTGTACCACCGTGTACGCTATAGAATGGGTATTCATTATCTGTTGCTACTTTATATAATTGGGTGACAGGGAGATTTGCTTTATAATCATATGATACAGCATGATCAAATGTCTCATATACACCACCGTCACATCCGATCAAAAAATGATTTGGATCATTGGGATCAACCCAGATGGCGTGATTGTCTATGTGTTTGTTGATCTCCCCGATATTGGATACATTTTTACCACCGTCATAACTCAATTTGTAATAGGTATCGGTGATATATATTTTATCGGCATTGTGGGGATCACAAGTGATCTCATTGTAATAATTGCCAGAAGTAAATACTCCACTTCTTTTCTCCCAGCTTGCTCCTTTGTTGGTGGAGCGGTATATCCCCCCTTTGCCATCATTGGCTTCAATAACTGCATATACCATATCAGGATTGACCGGACTGACATCAATTCCAATTCTACCTATATCACCACTAGGCAAGCCACCTTCTAATTTTGTCCAGGTTGCACCGGCGTCGGTAGATTTGAACAAGGCTGATTCAGGGCCACCACCTATATATGTAAATACTTTTCGCATGCGTTGATGAAAAGCAGCATACAATACTTTATTATCTGTGGGATCCATGATCAGGTTATTACATCCAGTAAAAGAAC
>JBATLS010000517.1:0-4283 GCA_049289435.1 Saprospiraceae bacterium
CTGATAGAATACCTGACAGATCTCAAATTTAAGATAAATGAACTGTCAGCAAAGTTTTCAAAAATATACCTTGGTCAAATCTAAAAAATCAACGCATGCCTACCTATAAAATAAAGCATATTACACACTACAAGTACGAACAGGCTGTATATGACTCTATCAATCAAATCATGTTGTACCCTTTTCAGGACTATCTTCAGAAGGTCATCTTTCATGAGATCAGGATCACCAACAAGCCTGCTATAGAAGTTTTTACTGATAAATTTGGAAATTCGTTGGGGATATTCAGTATTTTAAGTCCACATGATGAACTCAACGTGACTTCTCAGCTGGAAGTAGAAGTATTGCCATTGGTAGAGCCTGAGTTTTCCATATCTATCGACGATCAATGGAAACAATATGAAGGATTAGCAAAGCATTTTATGTATAAAGATTATTTGACTATAGAGTCCATAAAAAATATGGCGTCCATAGAAGAAAAAGTAAATGAATTGCTGGACACATCTCAATCACCTCTTCAAAACGCTCAGGCATTTTCGAAATATATCAATCAAAATTTTGAATATAATCAAATAGTGACTTCCGTAGAGACGGAGGTAGATGAAATCTGGAATATCAAAGCCGGTGTTTGCCAAGATTTTGCGCATGTGCTTTTGGTTTTGTTGAGATCGATAAAGATACCATCTAGATATGTGAGTGGATACATTTGTCCACGGCATGATGAATTCAGAGGGGCTGGTGCGACCCATGCATGGGTGGAGATCTACATACCAGACTATGGATGGATAGGACTGGATCCAACCAATGACTGTCTGGCATCTGACAAGCACGTACGATTGGCTGTGGGTAGATATTTTAATGATTGCACGCCAGTCAAAGGCATATTTAAGGGCAACCTAAATCATGTGCTCGAAGTATCAGTGACCGTAGAAGATGCAGATTCCAGCGTTAAAAAATCATTTGATTCAAATGCGTTTCAAAATCAGCCTCCTGTACCTCCTGCATTTGTGAGCCAAGTGGTGGCGCCCACTCACAATGACAATTCATATCAAATGCATAAGCAAATGCAGATACAGATGCAACAGTGATTTCAAACTCAGCGTTCCATACTCCAGTTCATTAAAATAGGGCCTGTCTGCCCACGGCATGGCTTGTCTGCCTATTGCATGGCCTGTCTGCATCTGGCATGACACATAATGGCCTTGTAATCTCAGATTGCAAGCATAACGACCAATTTCATTCGAAGAATGCAATGCCAATACAAGGCTGAAGCCAGAAGCGATTGAAAAATGTCTATTATTTGAGACTATTCCGAAAAGTTTATTTTTGCCACTAAGGCGCAAAAACACTAAGAGTCACAAAGAATAAAGAATTGTAAATATTTGATATTCAATTCTTTGTGAACCTTTGAGACTTAGAGCCTTTGAGGCATTTCTTTATTTTTGTCTTTTCAGAGTGGGCTCTTATTTAGGGTGTATCCCAAAATTTCACTTTTATACAATTTCTTTTTAGATTACCCCATCCCTTAAGGGAGCTAAAAAGAAATTGGCTATCAATGAATGCAAAAATGGGATACACCCCTTATTTATAGATTTAGACGGAGAGAAATCTGATGTTTTGAAAGAATGTGACTGTAAGACTCTATGCGCTGAAATACATTAATATGAAAGGATTATATAGATTTTTTAGAAGGAAATCTAAAGAGTCTGGCATCAGCGTAAAATGTTCCAAAAGGTAGCAGGGAGGCCACAAATCCCCAAAATACCTTTCCGCCACTCCACGAATATTTCAATGCCACAGAAACCAATAGTACTACATAAGTGATAAAAAGTAGGCCATGGGACATGCCCACCACTTTGTTGGGAAAGGGCATATCGTATTTATATTTTAAGATCATAGTAATGCCGAGCATCAAGTAAGACACACCCTCTACCCAAGCCACCCATCTAAATCGACTGATGGAAGAAAATACCGGAGACGTAAGAAATTGAGTGATATAGGAGATCATGATAAGAATGATTTTTGACAATAGCAATGATAAAAAAATCAAAACCTTGGGTATAAAAATCATAAAGGGGCTTCAAACATCATTTGATTCCCCTTTATAGTTATTTTAGTCAGCTCGTGATTACTTAGCCACGTATCTTCTTTCTTTGATTTTAGCCTTTTTACCAGTAAGGGCTCTAAGGTAGTACAATTTAGCTCTTCGTACTTTACCTCTCTTCAATACTTCAATCTCTGCGATGGCAGGAGATGAAAAAGGAATAATACGCTCTACGCCGACACCATTAGATATCTTACGCACTGTAAAGGTCTTGGTAGCTCCATCTCCATTGATCTGAATGACATCTCCACGGAAAACCTGTATTCTCTCCTTGGCTCCTTCTATGATTTTATAACTTACAGATATATTGTCACCAGGTCTGAACACTGGGAGGTCTCTCTTTGGTGTAAGTTGTTCGTGTACGTAATTGATCAGGTTCATTTTATATAAAATTTTAACTTTTCTGAATTGGAGCGCAAAGATAATTCTATTTTTAATATATAGGTAGTTTTCTTTTGAAAAATAAAATGGATATTTATAATTATTATTAAATCTTATCTTTTCAATGGATCTAAAATTGATCAAATGTAACATAACTAAGCTTGCGTAATTCAGTAGTGATCCAAAAAAATAAAAATTTAGTGTAAGTTTGTGCTGCTAAAGCAAAAAATCCATCCAGAAATATTTGCCCATGAAAAAAAAATTATTTACCTCCTTTATTTGCTTGATCTATTGGTCCATATCTGCTCAAACATCTTTGCAGTCTAATCTGGATATGATCATTCAGCAGTCATTTTATAAACATGCACACATTGGTATTTCTATCCGTGATGGCAAAACAGGCAAAATAATAGCATCGCATGAAAAGGATCGACAACTCATCCCAGCTTCTACCATCAAACTCTTAACGACTTTTTCGGGTGTAGAAATTTTGGGTGAACCATTCAAATTTACTACCAAAGTAACTTATGATGGGGATATTGATGCTGATGGAAATCTAAAAGGAAATATCTACATCGAAGGAAGCGGTGACCCATCGCTTGGGTCAGATCGAATACCTGGTGTCATGCCGATGAGTACATTGATCAACCAAATAATTGAAGATGTCAAAAAAGCAGGTATCCTGTGTTTGGAAGGCAATATCATCGCCGATGAAAGCATATTCAATTCCTTTCCGATATCTCCATCCTGGCAATGGAATGATCTGGGCAACTACTATGCGGCAGGAGCATGGGGCATCAATATCAATGAAAATTTGTACAATATTTACTACCATAGAAGTGGGGCTATCGGGAGCACTGCCAGTATAGCATATTATCAACCCACTATCCCGAGCCTCCAACTGGCCAATGAAGTCACCATAGACAGTGCAGATACTGAAGACAATGCATATATTTTTGGGGGACCCTATCATTATGGTAAACGAATCGTAGGGACTATTCCGCAAGGTAAAAACCTATTCAAAATCAAAGGATCATTGCCCGACCCACCACTATTTATGGTATATAGTATCATGCAGGCCTTTGCAAAAAATGATATGGGAGGCCACAATTACCGGTGTATGTATCATCCTGACCCAAAAGCATCGGCTCGCAAGCGGATAGTTTCCTATGACTCCCCTCCGCTGAGCACTCTGATAAAATATACCAATGAAAGCAGCATCAACATGTATGCTGAAGCCATACTAAAGACCATAGCAATACACAAAAGTGGAAAAGGGACTGGCACGGATGGAATCAAAGCCATCAAAGCATATCTAACAGGTCTTGGTATAGATACTACCCCATTGCACATGGAAGATGGCAGTGGTCTCTCCAGCAGAAACCTGATGAGTCCGGATGTGATGTCTGAATTTTTATACTACATTCTAAAAAACAAAGATGAAGGACTTATAAAAAGCACCTTGCCAAGAGTAGGAGAAACAGGTACTGTGCGCAATATATTATCGAGGTCCAAAGCAAAAGGGAAAATGTGGATCAAGTCGGGGTCTATGGACAAAGTACTCACTTATGCGGGCTATTGTCAGGGAGCGTCAGGAAGGTTGGTCACATTTTCGGTGTTTCTAAATGGATCTACAGCCAAAAATATGAAGGAAAATAAAGCTGAATTAGAAAAAATTTTGGAAGCAATCTATAGATTTTCTTAACTTGAGCCATAAATTTGCAAAATCACCATGCCATCATCCCATAAAAATTATACTATCCTACTGTTGATGCTAGTATTTTTTAGCTGTAATGAT
>JBATLS010000518.1:0-18426 GCA_049289435.1 Saprospiraceae bacterium
GGACAGGCCCTTTAACAAAGGCGGACAGGCCCGCCAACAAAGGCGGACAGGCCCGATAACAAAGGCGGACAGGCCCGCCTGCTGCGAAGCGGGCAGGCCCGCCTGCTGCGAAGCGGGCAAGTAAAAGCAGGGCTTTTTATCACTGACCATTGCCATCGCTTTGGTGCGAAGAAAAATGTAATCCGTCTTAGGCGGAACCTGATTTTGCAGCAATTTTGGTTCGTAATAGGATTTCATTATAGATTTTTAGGTAATAGTTATAAAATGGTTTGTGTGTAGAATTTTTTCTTTTGTGATCGTCACTTATTTAATTGTACCATGGATCTAAGTTTTGGTGCTTTGTAAAACATAATTAATTTACGGCTTGAAAAAATGCAATTCACTTCAAACAATCAAGAGATCACACTCATACGTACAGAACCAAATAATATTTTCTCATACATGATCATTACCTTTATCAGTTCAAATATTGTTAGATTTGCTCCATAAAGACGTATTATCAATCATTTCAGGGATGGAAATGATCTGGTAAATTTATACTCAAGCACATGAACACCATCAATTATCACAATAAAAAATTTAAACCGGTCATTAATTCAGAAAATGGCATCGTAGATGACTCGATGACATTTCACTATCTGCAGGATGGCAAGGTCTTGACGTGTAGCTATAGTGGACAGAATATTGTCGCCGGCCATCTGATAGGTTTGGTAGATGACTACGGTCAAATAGATATGAGATATCACCAAGTCAATCAGGCACTTGAACTCATGACGGGCATCTGCATTTCTACACCGAGCATATCAGCTGAAGGCAAAATCATGCTTTCTGAATCATGGCAGTGGACATCTGGTGATCAGTCTATTGGCCATTCCACACTGATAGAAATATGAATTTTAGTGAACCCATCATTTTGACCACGCATCAGGTAAGATTAGAACCATTAACCTTGTCTCATTTTGATGACTTGGCCGAAATTGCTGTCCAGCAAATCGATCTTTTGAAATACTCTCCTTCGCCATTTGGCAGTATCGAGGCTATACAACAATACATCGACCATGCTATCAAAGACAGAAGCCATCAAAAAAGATATCCTTTTGCTATCATCCAC
The DNA here is from genome assembly GCA_049289435.1 of Saprospiraceae bacterium. Lineage (GTDB taxonomy): Bacteria > Bacteroidota > Bacteroidia > Chitinophagales > Saprospiraceae > OLB9. The sequence goes on from JBATLS010000518.1 coordinate 1,112, forward strand.
CTCCACAACCAAAAGTGCATCGGCAGTACCAGTTATATGAGTTTTTCCATGTCAGACAGACGGGTAGAGATCGGCAGTACCTGGATGGATAAATCTCTGCACGGTAGTGGGCTGAATGCGCATTGTAAATATTTGTTGTTGGATTATGCATTCGGTGTATTGGGGATGTGCCGGGTAGAGTTGAAAACTGATGCCCGCAATGCACAATCCAGACGTGCTATAGAGAAAATCGGAGGCATTTATGAGGGTAAACTCAGGAGTCATACCGTGTTGTCAGACGGGCACAGGAGAGATACGGTCTATTATAGCATTTTGGATGATGAGTGGGAGGCATCTGCACTTCGGGCTTCATTCACCAAAATATGATGGGGGTTAGAGAAGCTAATTTCATTTATAAGTGTGTGTTTGAAAATTTTCTGAGATCTAAATAAAGAGATGATTGTACTTGCAATCAAATAATCTACAAATTAAGTGTACTAAAAGAGTCTATTATTTTGAAGTCATGTACATAAGTCATTGATATTAAAACCCTTAAGATTTAAGCAACCACTAAGTTAGGGATTTCTAAGTGATATTCGTAGTAGCTAAGATCAAAATTTTATTTATGTTCGGACCAATTGACGATTTTCCCGATTTTACACACAGAAAACTAAAAAAGATACCATTGTCGTTGGATAAGTTTATTTTTGCGTTTCTAATATAATATTTTTGATGAAAGTTTTTCGAGCATTGTTGTTTTTGATTTTGACCTGCCAAATCGGCTTATCGCAAAATATGTCTTTGTGGGTTTGTTCCTATTTGTCAGTCTCAAGTATGGTGGTGGAAGAGTTCGAAATGCTTAATGCGCAAAAAAATCCCACAATGCACCTGTCATCGGATTCAGAAACGCGTCCATTGGCATCCAACCCTGCTTGTGTGGATCCGATACTTCGTTTCAACAATCCAGGATTTACCTGTGAGCCAGTCAATTATGTATTCAATCTGACTTTTGAAGGTATGCCGCCATATACCATTTTCTATAGCATAGATGGCATTGCTCAGACACCTTGGGTGGCCAATAGCGATACTTTGTATCCGACCATCACTGCTGACAAATGGAAAAAAATCATCATGATAGACTCCGTCAAAAGTGAAACCTGCAAAGGTACCATCGTAGGAGCATTCAAATTTATCCAAGCCAGAGACCCCGTAAGATCTACACCACAATTTATCATATGTGATTTCCCCACCAAAACATACACGCTGACTACAGATCTGAATGGTGGTGCTTTTGGCAATTTTATTGTCATAGGGAATGGGGTAGGGATCATAGATCCATCCAGCAAAAGATTCGTGAGCTCTCCATTGCCATTTGGGCAGCCCTACCAGTTCAAAATTACAGAAGCTGGGGTTTTTAGCATATGCGACACACTGGTCTTGGAGGGAAGTTCGGGATGCGGTGTGCCTTGTCCATCCCCTTTGGGCAGTGCTACAGCTAATACTCCGATTTGCAGTGGAAAATCACTACAACTGCAAGCCAATGGGGGGGCATCGTATGTTTGGTCAGGGCCAAACCAATTCACTTCTGACATCCAAAACCCCATCATAGCCCAATCCATGTCATCTGACGCAGGCAATTATATAGTGACCGTGACGGATATCAATGGATGTACAGAATCACATACGGTCAGTGTCGTCGTCCAAGCCAGTCCTATAGCCCAAATAGCTACAAACAGTCCGATCTGTGAAGCCACCTCTGTCAATCTGAATGCTTCAGGCGGTAATACCTACTCTTGGAGCGGTCCAAATGGATTTACCAATAGCCAACAAAATCTTTTGATTTCTAATGTCAGCCCAACTGGTGGTGGCACTTACACCGTTACGGTCACTACTACCAATGGTTGCACAGCATCGACCAGTACTACCATCACCATACTGACAAGACCAAATGCTACCGTTTCGTCCAATAGTCCAATATGTATTGGGAATCCTCTCCAATTATCAGCTACTGGAGGCAGTACATATCAATGGGCTGGGCCAAATGGCTACAGCAGTCAATCAAATAATCCGACCATTAATACCGCTTCCACTAATAATCAGGGCACATATATGGTGACGGTCAGTGATCAAAATGGGTGCTTCAGAACCCTGCAAGTCAACGTTGCAGTGGTCAATCCAAGTACATTTATGGTATCTGGCAATAGCCCGGTTTGTGAGGGAGATACCTTGAGGTTGTATGCTGATGGTGGTACTACTTACCAATGGGCAGGGCCGTCCCAATTTAGTTCCAATGTACAAAACCCCAAGCTTCCCAAAGCGATCCCTGACATGTCTGGCACTTATACTGTCTCTGTCACTGCCAATGGAGGGTGCACTGGTACTGCCAATGTCAATATAATCGTGAATGCTAAAACGAAAGCCACCATCACGGGAAAAGATTCTATTTGTCTAGGAGAAAGAATCCAATTATCTGCGCCATCCAGAGGAAGTAAATTATGGAGTACAGGACAGACCAGCGATACTATTGAAGTAAGCCCTGTCAGTAAAACCAGCTATTTTTTGACCCTTTCGGAAAATAATTGTACCGATACGACTTCATTTACAGTAAATATCAAACCAACATCTAAGATCCAGGTGCAAGGCAATCTCTCCATAACAAAAGCTACCAGCACCCAACTTTCCTTATCGGGCGCAGACACATATGTTTGGCAGCCAAGTCCGGATTTGTCTTGCGATCAGTGTCCCAACCCCATAGTGACACCTGAACAAAGTAATACCTATTGCCTATCGACGATGGCAAACGGATGTACTGCAGATACTTGTATTACCATCGTAGTCAAAGAAATATGCAATCCTGTTCAAGCTAATATTTTTAGCCCCAATAATGATGGTATAAATGATCAATGGTGCATCACAGCTCTTCCATGTATAACTACCAACACTCTCCGGATATATGACAGATGGGGCAATCAGATATATCTTCAGTCAGGAGCAGAAATATGCTGGGATGGGGTAGTCTCTGGCAATATCATACAGGATCAGGTGCTGACTTACATCTTAAACATAGAATTTAGAGATGGTTCCAGTGACACTAAATCGGGAAACTTTTTGCTTATTAAATGATGAGTCGAATCAAAAATCTATTTGCGGGAGATCATGATGCCACATGCGATGATCAATCCTATACCGCACATACTGGTCAGATTAGGGATAGCATCACCCAGCATAGTGCCAAAAATGATAGAAAAAAGGATATTGGTATATCCCATTGCTCCTATGACACCGGTCTTTTGGAAAGTGAAAGCTTTGGTTAAATATACCTGACCTATCAATGCAGCGATTCCCAATAATAATATGACTGGATAGTTTGTCAGTTTTGGAAGATCAAAACCATCTATCAAAAAATCCAACTCGGGTACATGTACATAATGTCCCATCGTCAAAGATGCGATTGGCAGTAGTATGCCCGACAACATAAACGAAAGAATAATGGCTCTTTGGTCATAGAATTGACTGAGACCTCGTATGCTTAGATACGCCATACCTGTCATCAGTGCATTGGACATACCAGTGATGTGGTGTTTGATAGACAGTCCGGAAGTATCTATAGATGGTAAAAATATGAGACAAATACCCGCAAAACCTAAGATAATGGCCAACCATTCGGATATTTTGAGCTTTTCTCCCAAGTAAAATGCCCCCATTAAGGCCAGAAAAACAGGATAGGATTGCTGATACGTGATAGAGATAGCCAGTCCTATCTTGGAGATACCATAAAAAAAAGTATATAGTGCCAATGTACCAATGACACCTCTGAATATCAACAGCCAAATCCGGCCACCGACCTGAACCAAAGGTGCTCTCTTGATAGAATAATATATAAAGACTACTCCAATGAGATTTCTAAACAATACCAACTCAATGGGATTGATATCATCCCTCAGATATCTCGCACATGCGCCTGTCAACGCAAAACAAAATGAAGCGATCACCATGTAACCTATCCCTTTCCTGATATCAGTTGGGTCAAGAGCCTTTGCTGCCAAAACTACCTTAGTTTTTTATCATTTTTTTGTAATATGAATTTCCGGATGTGGCTATTTGCACTACATATACACCAGATGCGATACCTGATACATCCATTGCAACATTATTTCCAAGAGAAGTGGAAGTATATATCAAATTACCGGTGAGATCAAGTAGATTTACAGTATAATGATTTGAGATTTCGTCAGGAATCCTGATATTGACTAAATCACCTGCTGGATTGGGATAAAGCAATATTTTCTGCTGGATAATCAAGTCTTCATTGGATGATGGAATAGACGCATCTACATCTATTTTGAACTCCGTAATACTGACCCAACCACCTTGCCCATCAGACACAATAAATCTAAAGTGATCATCTTTTTCACCCTCAGATGTGTGATGATAATTCAGTTTGTTTTGATTGATTTGTTCCTGAGTAAATTTGCTCCCTGCATGGAGAGGAGCGTTATTGATGGTCACCATGCCATACGATGGAGCTTTGACGAGTGTATATGTCAGTTCTCCAGCGGTATTGTTGGGGTCTTCACACAAGAGTAGTAGATTTGCAATCGACTTGGTATTTTTTGGATGTATTTTCAGTACTTCATTCTTGATCAATACTGGTGGATTGAGTACAACGTTGGCACAGAGTTCGAGATCAAAATTTTGTAATCTTCCTCCATTGCCAGTTTGTTTGTCTTCGATCCTGAGCTTCCAGATGCCTTTCATATTTTCGCCATTCAAAGCAGTGAGTGATGATTCGGTCCTGTATATTCTACCTGTGTTGATGGGACATTGGAAAAACTCATTGGACTGCTCATCAAGCCCCAGATTGAATCCTTTGGACGATCCACATTTTCTACTCCAAAGCAACGCTTCCTTACCTGAAGGAGCTACCAGATATGTGACCAAGTCTCCAGACCATTGGTGGTCTCCTCTCAAATTTTTTATGTTTACATCACTCACGATGGCGTCATTGACTACATTGAGCTCTGATTCAATAGTAGGAGTGCCGGATGCAGAGATATTGATGATTAATTCTCCAGACTTGGTTGTGGTGCAGTTGAGTGCTTCGGTATTGAAGGCTGATATCTCGGACCAGGCACCGTCTCTACAAGCATTGGATGCTCGTGTCCTCCAAAAATAGATGGTTGCTTTTTCCAGAAAAACATTAGAATCAAAATTATTAACATTGGTTTTTTGGGTGATGATGATGTCGCTGGTGGCAAAAGCAGGATTGGTCGCCACTTCCATTTGGTATTCTGTGGCATCTACTCTCTTTTCCCATTGATATTTTTGAGTTGGCCCTACGCCGTTGAGTCCGTTTTCGGGATTAGTCAAAGTCACAGCATCCAAATCTGTCCCAGTGATCTCCAGTCTCAGCGGCCTGATGATAGTATCGATTCCATCTACCATTGATCTGACCATGATTTCATAGGTTTTGGTACCTGTCACCTTATCCAGATTGAGATTAAGTTTGTTTGTTTGTCCGGGCATGACTTCGGTCTTTTCAAAAGTAGCGATGGCTCCTTCAGGCAGACCACTTAATATATCAAACTTTATATTTTTATCTAACCCTGCAAAACCAGTGGTATTGATATCAAAAACTACGCCAATTGGCAAACAAATTTTCTTGTTGGGCTCTGCTACTTCCATGATGAAAGCGGGTGAAGTAGGGGCTTCTATGTTAGAGTTGAAAAGTCCTGTGGTGAAGAAGATATTGTCTGAAGCCTTGACCACTACTCTACCAAAATTGGTCACTTTGTTAGGAACTATGACGCTTTCACTCCCGTCATTTTTTGTGGATTTGGCAAGCAAAATCAAATTGGGTGTGTCGAACTCCAGGGTCCCTTTAGTATCCATATAAATATCGACGAATTGGCAGTTGACAGGTGCTAAATCTGTCTTGGCAACGTCCCAGGTGACTTCCAGTTCTTTTCCTACGATCAAACTATTGCCATTCGTAGGGAAAGTCAATCGAAACGGCCCTGCTTCATCCGCCACTTTAAATTTCATTTCTTCCCATACTGCTGCTGATCCTTTCGGAAAATTGTCTCTGACTACAAATCTGAAGGTAAGGTCTCGCCCATAAGTAGGAAGCAATTCTGTTTTATCAGTAAATTGACCACCGAGTATCCGGGATACATTTGGAAAAAATCGGGTTGGATTAGTGGTGGGTTTTAGGGATCGAAATATCGGAGCATTGCCTACTGGCGCACCCAAAACACTAGACGTTTGGTTGTCAAACTGATCCCAATTGTACGTTAATACGTCTCCATTCTCATCAGTAGCAGTGCCTGTCAGGAAAAAAGGAGTGCTTTTAGGTATAGAGAATCCATTATTGTAAGGCAGTGATATCACTGCCTTAAAATTACCTATGTCGATTTTTTCTGCACACAGATATGCCGCTGCTGACGCCGAATTGGTGAATGACAACATCTGATCCAATGAAGCCACGTGATAATAGTCATCTCTGGGTGCTCCTAAATTGTCAGATCCGCAAGCACCCGGATAGGCCATGATGGTAGAACCACTGCCGGGTTCGTAAGCAGTGCCTAATGCCAACTGATCCGAATCGCCACATCTATTGAAAGTGTGGCTCGCTGTCATCTGGTGACCTACCTCGTGATTAAATACAAGCACGATACCAGTACTGATGGTAGCACTGTTGTGACAAGTGACCCCGGCACCTTTGCTTTGAGTACAAATATTGCCGGCAGCCACTCCACCTACATCATTGCAAATAGATAGCAAATGTCCTACATCATAAGATCCAAAACCGATCCTGCCATTGAGTATGTTGGTATTTTGTCCTACCAATGATAATCCTTTGTTGGAGTCATTGTATGGATCCGATGTGCCATCCAAAAATATCAATTCGTCATTGCGCGCTACAAGGACTACTGAAATGGCTAATTCGGCTTCAAAGACCACATTGGCGCGCTCCACGAACGTCACCATATCAGCAAGTGCTTTCTCTTTGGTGCCTCGCACAGCACCCCATTCACCAGTACATCCGAGCCCTAGTCTATATTTGCGCAATTCTATTTTTTCGACACTGGATCTTGTGCCTAAGCTTGAATCATCATTGCGATGAATTTCCTCCATGACCGTACCGCATTTTATACCATCAAGGGTGAGCGGGTCATGGTGATCATAGGTATAGTACACCTGATACAAATCATTATTGTGAAGTGCATATGGATCGATATAAATCATCCCATCTGCTGTATTTATGGCAGCGTGAAAACCATGGGGACCTACGCTAAATCTCACGGTGTTTCTGGAGTTTTGGGTGCTATAACCTTTATAAGATTTGATGTCCGGATATTTATCTGCCAAAGGCTGCTCCATAACGGATGCTTCCCAAACGTTAAAATCTTGAGATGTACCATCAGGCATGGGGAGTGATATAGTTTTTTCTACCCCATCAGGAGAGTCAGATTTATGATCTACTTCATCTAATTTTTCTTTAAAAAGTGAGTGATCAAGTGTATATGTTTGGTACTTATTTGGGATGATCTCTCTGACCTGTTGCCTGGCCAAAATTATGCTACGCTCAGTAACTTTATTCCATACAGATTGCGCATTACAAATTGTGCTGCTCAAAAAAATCAAAAACATTAATATCTTCTTCATACTTGGGTAAACAACTGATTAATTAATTTTAAACAGTAAATATATAAAAGAATCAATGGTTTTAAATCACTTTTGAAGTCTTTATAAAATAATTATGAAATCGCCTTGATTTTCTTGTATTAATGTATCATGATAAGAGTATGTTTAAAATTCCATCATTTGTCTGCAAGCGGCAAATTTCATTTTATACTGCGTTATATTTTTCGTTGTAACTGCCAGTTACGACTGCAAAATATACCTTGTCTAAAATTAAATTTGCTCGCTTTCGCTCAAACATGAAAATTTAAACATACTCTAAGAAGGTAATTCTGGTTTAATTATAGTAAAAAATACACATTATAAATATTATTAATATATTTGCAAAAACAAAACATTCGGTGGTAGATAGTCACAGACATAGAGGATTGAGACAGCAGTTGGTCAAGGAGTTGATTTCTAAGGGTATTAAAGATGAAAGGATACTGACAGCATTTCAAGAAATACCAAGACATTTTTTTATAGAAAAGACATTTGCGGACTGGGCTTACAAAGATACTGCTTTCCCGATAGATGCGGAGCAGACCATCTCTCAACCATATACTGTTGCGATGCAGACGACCTTATTGGATATCAAAGCCAAGGATAAGGTATTGGAGATCGGTACCGGATCAGGATTTCAGGCTTGCGTACTACATCACATGGGTGCCAAAGTATATACCATCGAGCGACAAAAAAAACTATTCGACAAGACTGAAAAGCTATTGCACCATATCGGTTTTGGAAATGTACGCACGCTCTATGGTGATGGATATGAAGGAGCTCCGAGATTCGCTCCCTTTGACAAAATACTCGTCACCGCAGGTGCTACAGAAATTCCAAAAAAATTGATTGCTCAACTCAAACCCAACGGTGTCATGGTCATACCTTTGGGAGAAGGGGATGTTCAAAAAATGCTGCGCATCACCAAAAAAGCAGATGGCACACTTCAGCAGGAAGATTTTGGCTATTACCGATTCGTACCGTTTCTGAAAGGAGTCCAGATATAATCATCATTGATCGACACTTCTACCCGATGGTTGATTGGTTTTTACGACCGACCTCCTGCTTTCTTTGATATCGACCATCAAAAATGCAAAAGCACTTTCGGCAGGTGTATTGTACACACGTTCACCATAGGTGACTTTGCCAGTGCGGTTATTCCATTCTTTAGCCAGCAGGACGTATCTGTCATTGACTTGATCTGATGGACCAAAGACTAAAAAATTGTTTTCATCTTTAGGATCAAAACTGATGGCATAATGATTTTTCTGGGGTGAAAATACAAAAACACCTTTAGTACCCCGTCTGATGACGATTTCTTCCGCTTCTTTATCTTTTGATATACTTATCTTGCCATCATCGACAGATGAGCTGCCTTTGTTGGACGATCGCCATAGTACGATATCATTGGACACATAAAACTGTATTTTTTTCAACTCTTGATCAGACCATCGGGCATTTTGCTGGATATCTTTGGTGTAATATCTCAGACTCGGTGCACATGACAGCATAGACAATAATAACACTGTAGAGATGATTGGTTTCATACGATTGGATTTTATACCAATATAATGCTAAAACCATAAAAAAGTATTCAGTCTTAAGACACTTTAACATGTTTTTTAACCTATTATTAGTACTAAACCTAATAATGCATGTAAAACGGATTGCCCAAATTTGATCATTTGGCACACTACCCCTGCCCGCCTACTATGTAGTGGTCAGGCGGGTCTGCCTGGTTACGGCGTCAGGCAGGCAGGGATGCCGTGGTGGCCAATCTGTCACACACACCCTAAAAATCAAAATTTTTAAATTTCATAAAATAATACTACATTTGTATTGGATTCTGAACCAATTTTGTAAATATGCTCAAGTGCTTTTTGTTGGCTTTTCTATTTTGTTGCCAATCATATGGTTCATCATGCAGAGACAGCATCACTGTCTATATATTTTTGCTGGACGAATGCAGGATTTGTCAAGAAATAGCTCCTGAACTCAATGCGATTTATACCGAATACAAAGACAACTTTGCTTTTCAGGGATTATTTCCCAATTTTATTTCCAAAAAACCAGGAATAGAGATTTTCAAACAAAAGTATCACATTGACTTCCCTCTTAAGACCGATTATTTCAAATCCATGGCCAAAAAACTTCATGCTACGGTGTTGCCAGAAGTCATCATCTATAATGAGTCTAAGGATAAAGTTTTATATCAGGGAGCCATCAATGACCTATTTATTTCGCCAGGCAAACGGAGACACTCGGTATCACACCATTACTTGAGGGATGCGCTCCAAGCTTTGGCAACTGGAAAAGGTGAATTTATTGCATCAAGCAGCCCGGTAGGGTGTTTTATTAATTTTAATGATTTTAACAACTAATTATTTGACCGATATGAAAGCTTTAGCCACATTATTAATATGGACGATCGTCTCTGTTGTATCCATAGGTCAACCCACTTTTTCGAAGGATGTGGCACCTATTATTTTTAAGCATTGTACGTCGTGCCATAGGGCAGGGGAGATAGGTCCGATGCCATTGACCAATTATGAAGAAGTGCGTGGTTGGGCAAGTACCATCAGATATGTGACTACCAAAAAGCTGATGCCGCCATGGAAGGCAGATCCGGCATATAGCAGATTTTTGGACGAAAACTATCTGTCTGATACACAGATCAAGACGATCACTGATTGGGCCAATGCCGGGAGTCCTTTGGGCAATGCCACTGAAACTCCGCCGTTGCCCCAGTTTCCGGTAAACTCCCTATTGGGTACACCTGACTTAGTGTTGTCCTTTAAATCTTCGTACACCCACAAGGGAAATGGAAAGGATGAATACCGATATTTTGTATTGCCTACTGGTCTGACCCAAGATAAAAAAATCAAAGCCATCGAACTTAGACCCGGGAATACAAAAATTGTTCACCATGCATTATTTTTTTCTGACAATACTGGAAAGGCAAAATCATATGACGAAAAGACGCCTGAATATGGATTTTCGACCAATGAAAATGCTGATTTTGGTACTTTTGAGATCATTAATAGAGATCAGTTTCCTGGATATGTGCCTGGACAGAAGGCAAGAAATTTTCCGGATGGTTTGGCTCAAAAGCTGGATGCCAATAGCGACTTGATCATACAGATGCATTATGCGCCTTGGAGCGTCAATGAAAAGGACTCTTCTACAGTCAATATATTTTTTGCTAAAGACAATGAAGTCATAGACAGGATAGTAGATGACTACATCATGCTGCCATTCAATTTGGTCACTGGCCCTACCAGTTTTTTTATTTTACCAAATCAGGTCAAAAGATTTGAAGGGGTGTATGAAGTGCCTTTTGACGTAAGTCTGGTGGGTATTTTCCCACATATGCACTATTTGGGAAAAAATTGGGAAGTATATATCGAAAACGAGGACAAAACAACCACAAAATTAATTAAAATCAATGATTGGGATTTCAACTGGCAGGGTGGGTACTATTTTGATAAGTATAAGATTGCCAAAAAGGGTAGTAAAATCAGGGCTTTTGCTACCTATGACAATACTGCAAGTAATCCAGTCAACCCCAATAATCCCTTAAAACTAGTAACATGGGGTGAGAAGACCAGTGATGAAATGTACTACTTGCCTCTGCTTTTTGTACCTTATAAGCAGGGCGATGAAAATGTCGTATTTGGCAATACTACTTCTTCGACTGGAAAGCCATTGCAAGTAGAGACTATTTCAACCAAAGTGTATCCAAATCCTGTCAAGGCAAGTAATAATTACCCGGTGCATATAGAGTTTGAAATGAAAAATGGAATGCCTTTAAAAATTGAATTGTTTGACACCAAAGGGCAATTGATCAGAACATTGAGAGATCAGGAATATTTCGGTCCAGGCAGTCACATTGTACATTTGGAAGCCAATCATATGAATTCTGGCGTGTATGTAGTCAAAATATCAGGCAATGGAGTACAAAGTGCGATGCCACTCGTGGTCCTAGAAAAGTAAAATTTAGGTGATATAGGAATAAATGTTAAAAGTGATCAACGAAGTGTCTATGGAGATGAACTGAACAGAAAAATGATGCGGTTGAATTACTTCAACTGACGTCATGTAAGTTAATATTTACTGTGCTTATAGCATATTTTGCAGATCCAGCACACTACTCTTTTGATATTTCCCATTTTATCCCGATGACAGGCAGGATTCCCAACCAATACTTATTATCTTCAAAGGGAAGGTAATTTCCTGAACTATCCAAGGATAATTGGTTTTCGTCATTTCGCACATCAAGATCAAATTTTTTAAGATTTTTGCGATTGTAGGCATTTACTACGTGCAAAAAAACTGTAAATTCACCAATATTCTTAGTTTCAAATATTTTATTAATCCGTAGGTCCAGGCGATGATATGCGGGATAGGTTACCCCGTTGTACAAGTCATGTACTGCATAAAAATGTAAATCACCATTGGATAGTGGTTGATAACGATAGGTATAGTTTGTCCTGGGCCATCCATAATAATATTGCCAGGAAGCGCTGAAATGCCAATTTTTCTTGGGTCGATAATTCAGGTCAGCATATACAGTATGTGTTTGATTATTTAGCCTGGTGACTTTTCCAGTACGCTTATTTAGCATCCCGTCATACTTGATGCTTTCGACATCATCCGTGGCCTGAGCCAGTGCGTAGCTTAACCACCAGGAGATTTTTTTTCCTTCGTCATACCTCAAAAATAACTCAATTCCCTTGGCTACCGACCCATTATAAATCAATAGTGCATTGTCATTCCTTGATTCAGGATAGCTCTCAAGGTGATCTCGAAGGTTGGTCCATGTAGGGCTAAGGTTGCTCAAATCTTTATAGTACACCTCTGTTCTTAAACTGATTCCTTTATTGAATTTGTGTTCAAATCCGAGCACGTAATGTTTTGCCAATTCTGCATGATGAAAAGTGCTGTCCCCATTGTTAACATTGATATTATTTATAAATTGAGTTTGGTAGTAATGCCCCCACCCTCCTCGTAAGAAAGTAGTTTTTGAAAATGAATATACCAAGCTAACTCTTGGACTCCAATTGCTATCATTGGTATAGGAAGCACAATCGTATCTCAAACCTGTCTCAGCAATCAACTTGGGTAAAACCTTGAATTTGGTAGTAAAATAGGTACCTACTTGTTTGCCATTTGGGTTGAGATGTATGTTCAAACTCCTATCGAAATAATAGAGCTGCTCCAAAGCATCTACCCTTAACTCATGGATGGCGTTGACATAGTCATAAGATGCAAACATGGTCTTTCCTTCAAAACCCCATTTAAAATGTATTTTAGTTGATGCTTCCCAATTCCAATTTTGTTTAATACCCAGATTTTCATAACTCCGTTGATCATTTATGTTAAAAGTGCCTTTGTCTGAATCTTCATATTTATCTAGTCCACCTGTACGATTATGGTTGATGTTGCTGTAATAAATGATGGATTGTGAAGTGAGTTTGGGGTTATAATAGGACGCGAGTGTAATCCAAGAATAGGTGCTGTAATATTTTGAGTTGAACTGCTCAAAAGCGTCTCCTTCCGGAGAGTTATTTGTAAAAGCCTGATCACCAGAATGCAAAACGTGCAAGGATAAAATATGCTTGTCATTCAACATATATTGTATTTTGGACAGACCATCGTAAAATTTAGGAAAATACTCCTGATTACCAATGGCTTTTAGGGATAAATCCAGCATTCCTCTTCTGGCGGAAAAAAGATAAGAACCTTTATTACTTGCAAATTTACCTTCAGTGTAAACTCTTGCATTCATGACACTTACACCTATCGACGTTTTACTTGTATTTGGTAGTGGGTTTCTAGTTTTCATACCAAAAACACCACTTAATCTATTGCCATTGTCTGCTGCAAATCCTCCTGTCAATAAATCAATGCCTCGTACAGCCTCAATGTCAACTATGCTAAATAACCCACCTCCTAAGTCACGTTGGTGAAAAGGTTCATACAATTCCATACCATCCAATGATATCATGACTTGATTGGCTTCGCCGCCCCTGATGGCAAAACGGCTGGAATAATCACTTGCCGATATGCCTGGCAGTCTGGACACAGCCCGTGATACATCTTCAGCCCAGGCCATGTTTTTGACGTTTTGTTCGGATAGCGAAATGGAATTGGTTGTATTCAACTTTTCCATGATCGTATAAGAGCCAGGACTAACGGTGACCTCGCTCAGCACTACGCTATTGCCATCCATGTGAATGGTGCCAACATCCAGCATAAACCCGTTGATAATGGTCAAATTGGTGAGCGTAACGGGCTCGTAGCCAATGGCCGAAATCAAAAGTGTATAAACGCTATCCTTTAAGTTTGCTATCTCGAATTTCCCATTTATATCAGAGGTGCTTCCGATCTGACTTTTGTTAAGGATAACATTCGCAAAAGAAATGGGCTGATCGTCTGAAATTGCCAGAATACGTCCAACGATGCGACCATTATCTTGTGCGATGATTATAGTAGGAAGTATGATAGTTAACGCTATTGAAAAAAATATGTTTTTCATAATATTTCCTATTTATGTGGGTGACAACGATGTGCTTTGCGGCGGTTTTGGCAAAAGACAAGTTAGGGTCTAATCCACTGAGTGTGCCTTTCATAGCAAATGTACAACTCTCCTCTGAATTGTACAAACTATCCGCTGCGGCGGACAGATTATGTGGAGAGTGAAAGCCTGTAGGATTCTTATCCAGCGGGTTGACAGTCTCTCATACGCTGGTGTAACGCCCAGAAGTATTAGCAAGGTGTCCGCTTTGGCAGATGATATCGAGCGATCTCTGCCCGGAAGGCTGCAGATCAACATCGTGATACGAAATCACTATTTAGTAAAGGAACAGTGCAAAGCTTTGCACTGCTATACTTAAGCCAAAATCAATTCTAATTTGTGTGACTTCTACCAACGATCGGATAAGTCAATGATTGACCGTAGCCGATGAAATAAAATAATAAAGTCACTACAACTATTGAAGTAATCTTCGGCGGTCTGTGATGTGTTGTGCCCCTAACTAAACGATTTTGTATATAAAAGCCAAAAAGTCCAATACTAACCAATATATATTTCTCCAGATAGGTATATTTTTCCTTGCCCGCTGATGACCACCCTATCTCCCAAATATTGGCAATGAAGATCGCCTTTCCTTCTCGAAAGTTGTCTGGCTGTCAGTTGATTTTTGCCCAATACTGATGCCCAATATGGTATTAGCGTTGTATGTGCCGAACCAGTTACTGGGTCTTCTGTAATTCCCGACTGTGGGGCAAAAAATCTTGATACAAAATCTACTTCTACCCCTGGTGCAGTGATGATGATTCCTCTGGCTTCGATTGCAGCTATTTTATCCATGTTAGGTTGGAATGCGATGATGTCTTTTTCAGATTCGTACACAAACATATAGTCGGATTTGCCTTTAAAAACACTTTTGGGAGAAATATCAAAAGCGGCATCCATAGCTTCAGTTATTTCAACTTCATCGTATATGTCTGTAGGGAAGTCCAATGATATCCAATCTCCTTTTTTCGTCACAGGCAGTAGTCCGCTCCTCGATGAAAAAAACTGTATGACATCTTGATGATAATGTTCGATGTGGAATATCACATACGCCGCTGCCAGTGTGGCATGACCACAAAGATCAACTTCTATGGTTGGAGTAAACCAACGTATTTGATATTGATCCTGACCTTTGACATAAAAAACAGTTTCTGCCAGATTATTTTCCATGGCAATAAGTTGCATCACCTCTTCATCGATCCAATGATCCAAAGGGCAAACAGCAGCCGGATTTCCACCAAATATTTTATTGGCAAAAGCATCAATCTGGTATATTTTTAAGGTCATAGCAACATAGGTTTATTGAAAAAAGGTACTGAACTTATAAGACCATAACATAAAAACTACGATGGGGGTTTTCTAAACAATACAACTATAGTATATTCAGAATACCAGTCTTCTCGCAGTATAAATCTATAAAAAAGACACACTTTTCAATCGCCACTGGCTTCAGCCTAGCGGATACAAAGTGTTTTATCCCGATAGCTATTGGGATGATAGCGATCGTCCCGATAGCGATCGGGAGAGTGTGATTACAAATATTTATTGACCTGGGACACTAAAAAAAGGGGATTCAGATAGATGGGAAATGTATCTTTTCTGAACCCCCATAGTTAATCATCAGAGTAAGTTGCGTTTTTCATAATAGTATATCTTCTTAACTAGGTGGTAGATGAATCCAATCAGTTTGAGGGTCGTTCGATATACAATTTGCACAAGTTCTTATACTTAATGTAAGTTAAATTACAAAAATTTTAGATTTTAAACGTTTGATTTTGAGTGTATTAAAACTAATATTTTTGGCAATTTAATTTTTTTGATTATAAAAGTTGGACTGCATTTTGTCATACCTATTGTCCTAAAGTAAATGATCAAGGGCAAAATTAAGCATAGTAAAACTGCCTGCATATATAACTTTTGTTATATGCCATCAAAAAAGTGCTCATACTTTGATTGTGTATTGTAGAAAGATGGCTTTTCGCCAATGTTGGTCTTTACTCAGTTTTAGCATGTAATCTATGCCTGTTTTGAAGAGAATGAAAAACATATTGGTATCTTTACTTTGTATACTTAAAGTAAATTAGATTGCAAAAATTTTAGATTTTAATCGTTTGATTTTGAACGTATTAAAATTAATATTTTTCGCAATTTAATTTCTTTTGACTATAAAACACTGCATACCATATGTTTAAATACTTGCTCAAAGATGCCAGATAACTATTGAGCGTACACTTTGATCCTTTCCATCATAAAGATTTATAGCAGTCTTTGGTACATTTCGACTCGCTACTGACACTCCAAATCTTTGTTACTCAGCAAATATGCCCCTTCAACAAAAATTTTAAGCGAAATCCTTTGATCAAACACCATCCTTTCCTTACCTTAGTGTCGAAATCTGTAGTCATCATTTAAATCTCTAAATAGTCTTGTCAATGACGTGAATTATATGGATTACAATAGATTTCAAAACCAACTTTGCTTTTTGTCCTTAACCCCAAAATAAATATGCATTTCAGATCATTCGAATCACCAGTCTATGTAGAAAGAAGAAAAAACCTCCTAAAACAAATCAATAACGGCATCATCGTATTCTTGGGCAATCAAGAAAGTCCGATGAACTACAGAGATAATACCTATCGCTTTAGACAAGATAGTACTTTCTTATATTATTTTGGAATAGATGTTCCAGGATTGGCTGCAATTATAGATGCATATGGAGGTGATGAAGTTATATTTGGCAATGAGCTGACGATCGATGATGTCGTCTGGACCGGCACCTTACCCACCATAGACGAAATGGCCAACAAATGTGGGGTTTCAAAAGTGATGCCTTATGACCAGTTGGCTGTGCATATCCGCAATGCACAAAAGAGCAAAAGAAATATTCACTTTTTGCCCCCATACAGACACGACAATCTCATCAGGATGTCCGAATGGCTTTCCATTCCTTCATCTATTGTCTCAGAGATGTCATCATTGAATCTGATAAAGGCGGTAGCAGCACAGAGATCTATCAAAGACACACTTGAAATCATAGAATTGGATAAGGCAGCGACCATCACAGCTAATATGC
>JBATLS010000519.1:0-3167 GCA_049289435.1 Saprospiraceae bacterium
ATGCTCCATAAGATGGATTTGATCCGCTAAAGCTGCCTCCTTCAGCATGTGTCCCCTGGATTTTCTGAAATCTATAGGCTGGTCTTACACTAAATAGGTGGTGACTGCTCTGTTGAATCTTTTCAGACCACTCTCGGATAGGTGTCAAGTCGTCCAGTATATAAAGCCCTCGTCCATATGTACCTATGACCAGATCGCCGAAATGCTTTTGTACAGCGATGCCATAAACCGGAGCAGGAGGTAAGTTGCTGCGTAGTCGAGTCCAATTTTTTCCATCATTGGCAGAAAAATAAACACCATTATCTGTACCTGCGTACAATAGCCCTCTCAATGAAGGGTCTTCTTTGATTTGGAATATTGTACTTGACTGATTTTGGGGGATGTCCCCAATGATTTTTGACCATGTCTTACCATTATCTGTGGTTTTGTAAATATAAGATTTGCTATCGCCGACATAAATAAATCTAAAGGACACATAGCAAGTGGAAGCATCAAAATAAGAGGGCTCTATACATGACACCGATCCTCCATCGGGGAGATCAGGGATATTTTTTGTGACATTGGTCCAACTGTTACCACCATCTATGGTGAAATGGAGCAATCCATCATTGGTGCCAACCCAAAGTAGTCCATCCTTGACGGGAGATTCTGCCATATTGAGTGTGGTAGCACCGTCCCAGGTGTAGAGATTGTCAAATGAAATCCCTCCAGAATTATCCATTTTCTTAGGGTCAGCAGTCGTAAGGTCAGGACTGATGACTTGCCATGATTGTCCGCCATCTGTAGTGCGGTGGATAAATTGACTACCTACCCAAACAGTATTTTTTTTATGTCTGGAGAGTACCATGGGGAAATTCCAATGCCACCTGTATTTCACATCGGCCGGTTTCCATCCATACTGTGTCTCTGGCCACACCCTGACATCTCTGGCGATACCAGTCTTGAGATCTGTGACATCCAGTCCGCCATCATAGCATCCCGACCAAATGATATTGGGATCAAAAGGATCAGCTTGTGCAAATCCTGATTCGCAGCCACCGACATTTTTCCAATCGCTCAATGTGATGCTCCCAGTCCGACTATTGCTGGGGCCACGATAGGAATATCCATCCTGCCTATTTCCTAACACATGATACGGGATCATGCTATCTACGGCTACGTGGTACATTTGCGCTACGGGCAGATTGATGTTTTTCCAGGATTTACCACCATTGCTGCTCATATTCATACATCCATCGTGGGCCACCATTTGTCTGTCTGGATTTTTGGGGTCAAACCACATATCGTGACAGTCACCTCCCATAGCCCAGGGGCTACCTTCTGGCTTTACCCATGACTTACCGCCGTCTTTTGATTTCAAAATATTTACGCAAATAGTATATACTTCGTCTGCGCTGGCGGTGGACACTCTTACTCTGGTGTAATAGGGTGCTCGCTGGGCCATAGAGTGGTCTTTTTTTACAAGAACCCATGTATTTCCTCCATTGTCTGTCCTGTATAGGCGGGGTTCCTTATCCTCGATGAGTGCATAGACGATATTGGAGTTAGATGGTGCTATGCATACTGATGTCTTTCCTATGGGGTGGTTTTTACCAAATTCTATTCCTCGCTGATTCATGGGTTCCCAGGTCTTGCCTGCATCTGTAGATCTATAGACTCCGCTGCCTTCACCACCCGATTGAAATCCATAATTTTTGGCATCTACCTGCCACATGGCAGCAAACAGTATATTTGGGTTGTTTTGGTCAATTTCTATTTCGTTGCAGCCGGTATATTCGTTTATAAAGAATACTCTGTCCCATGTTTTGCCCCCGTCGATTGTTTTATAGACACCTTTTTCTTGCTGTGGAGCATGAGTATTGCCAAGGGCAGCTACATATACTATGTTGGTATCTATTGGATGGACGACTATTCTACCTATACGAGCAGTGAGATCTAGTCCCATATGTTTCCATGATTTGCCGGCATCTGATGATTTATATACGCCATTACCGTAAGGATGGGCGGGCCGAATCACAAAACTCTCTCCGGTACCACTCCACAGCTGATTGTGATTGGATGGTGCTAACGCCAATGAACCAATGGCAGCCACGTCTTGATCATCAAAGATCGGTTTCCAATTTAATCCCCCATCTTCAGTCTTCCAAATGCCACCAGAGGCAGCACCCACATAGGAGACCATTGGATTGCCAGGTTCGCCTACCACTGCGATGGTTCGATTGCCATCGACGCCTATATATCTGAATTTGAGATTGTCAAATGTATTGGGAACTTTGGACTGACTTGTAGAAATATGGTAAAAGGAGCATATGGCAAACAAGGTTAAAAAAATATTCTTCATGACTGAATGGGTTTGTGTGGGTAAATATAATGATCCATTTACTGGTAAAGACTGATAATGATAAAATCTTTTTTAGCTTCGGTAAAGACAATTTGGTTGTAACAAGATAAAATTTATACACATAAAATTAAAGCTGGTTAGCAACTAAGAAAAATTTTAAACATTCTCTTAAGTATAATCCAACTACCCAAAAGCATTAAAGCCCGTCACATCCATCCCAGTGATGAGTAAATGGATGTCGTGCGTACCTTCATAAGTCACTACTGACTCTAGGTTCATCATATGTCTCATGATGGGGTATTCGCCAGTGATGCCCATACCTCCATGCATTTGTCTGGCTTCACGAGCTACCTCCAGTGCCATCGCTACATTGTTTCGTTTGGCCATGGATATCTGAGCTGGGGTGGCTTTGCCTTGATTGGCCAAAGTACCGAGTCTCCAGCACAACAACTGTGCTTTGGTGATCTCAGTGATCATCTCTGCCAGTTTTTTTTGCGTAAGCTGAAACTGACCTAGTTTTTTACCAAATTGTTCCCTTTCTTTACTATATCTCAATGCCGAATCATAACAATCAAGAGCTGCACCTACAGCACCCCAGGCAATCCCGTATCGTGCTTTGGAGAGACAGCCCAACGGCCCTTTTAGTCCGCTTACGTTTGGCAACAAGTTGGCTTTGGGTACTCTGACATCTTCGAAGACCAATTCGCCGGTTACAGAAGCCCTGAGTGACCATTTACCGTGAATTTCTGGTGCTGAAAAGCCCTTCATTCCTTTTTCTACGATCAATCCCCTGATTTTTCCATCCTCATCTTTGGCCCAGACTACC
>JBATLS010000520.1:0-14940 GCA_049289435.1 Saprospiraceae bacterium
GTCCTGACCTATCCCGGCGACAACATCAGTGTCAAAGGTGGCGGCGGCCCTACTTGTCTCACACGTCCTATGTGGAGAGAAAAATAGATTAAAATATTTAAGAAAGATAAAATATTAAGTAAAATATTGCTGTAGCGATGACTTAAGTTGATATAGTAAATTATTTGTAATTTAAATTTGTACCTACTATATCTTCTTAAATTTTGGTACTTATTATTCTGAAACCGAGTTTTATTCTGATTTATCGGCCTTTTATATGTGATTTTTCCTAAAGTTAATACTGGCTTAACTTTCTGTTAATATTGGGTGCCTACTTTTGTGCTATACAAAACATGAAAGTAGAAAGATGAATTTAAAATTAAGACTTACAATATTTAACTTAATCATTTTAGTTGGTTTGGCTGGTGCCCAAACTGGAAATATCAAAGGATTTGTCAAAGACAAAAAGTCGAATGATCCTATGATAGGTGCGACAATCATGATCGAAAAAACAACTATCGGCACAACTACAGATTTTGATGGAAACTTTGAGTTTATTGGTATTGCATCAGGATTGTACAACCTGGTGATTACTAGTATCGGGTATTCTGACCACATTATTACAAATGTTAGAGTGGAATCCGGTAAGACAACAATGATCGATGCTGGTCTGGATGAAAGTAGTCTCATGATAGAAACAATAGAAGTGACTGCCAGAAGAAAAACAGACTCCGAAGTTGCCGTAGTTTCTGAAATCAGAAATTTAAACAATATTGCAGTAGGTGTTTCATCTCAGCAAATATCGAAAACGCAGGATCGGGACGCTTCACAAGTAGTAAGAAGAGTACCAGGTGTATCCATTTTTGACGATCGATTTATTGTCATCAGAGGATTGAATGAAAGATACAATACGGTCTTACTTAATGACATCATCACGCCTTCGACAGAAGTAGATGTAAAGTCATTTTCGTTTGACTTGATACCGAGCAGTGCGATCGATAGAATGATGGTTTACAAATCTCCTTCTGCAGATTTGCCAGGAGATATCGCTGGTGGTGCGATCAAGATCTATACTAAAACAGTACCTGATGGCGATAAAGTTTCAGTTGGTTTGACATTAGGGTATAGAGCCAATGCCACTGGAAATACAGTGTTGGATTATAAGGGTTCAGGGAGTGATTTGATTGGTTTTGGAAGTGCGGATAGAAGCTTGCCAGGTAATTTTCCATCCACAAAGAATGTCATCGTCAATGCATCAAACGAATCGATGATTGCGAATTTTAAGTCTTTGAGTCCATATTATGATGTGAATGAAAGAACCATAAATCCTGACATCAGAGCAAATGTAAATTTCAGTAAGCGTTTTTTTATTGGAAAGAAAGAATTGTCCAATATATCATATTTGTCTTATTCAAATACGAATACTAATCAGGAGATGATTCAGAACAGATACTTGTTTGACCAATCTGTACAATCTACTTTTATCGATAATAATTATTCAAATAATATCAGAGTAGGATTGATGAGTAACTGGTCACTGATTCTTAACCCAAGAAATAAGATTGAGTTTAGAAACTTATTCAACCAGCTGGCTACTAAAGAAACTGTTTCTAGATCTGGCCTTCTATTTGAAAATAACTTAGAAGTAGCGAATCATGCTTTCAGATACGAACAGAAAAGTATTTTTTCCAGTCAATTAAATGGTACGCATGAATTGAATCGAAACACAGAATTCAAGTGGGTTGGTGGATTCGGATATACGCAGAGGTCTGAACCGGATTTTAGAAGATTTACTTCTTCCAGAGCAATGGGAACAGAAGATGCATTCAAGTATGATTTGCAACAATTTGAATCTCCGACCTTACAACAAGCAGCAAGATTTTATTCGAAAATGGATGAATACGTAGTCACAGCTACAGCCACGTTGGATAAGGTTTTTGGCGAAAAGAATGACGATGAAGCTAAAAACACCTCATTGAAGCTTGGTTTTTATTCAGAATATAAGGACAGATATTTCAAAGCGAGATGGTTTGGTTTGGTAAATCCTAATAGAGTTTCCAGTGATATACTGACACAAACTCCTTCCACTTTTTTTAGTAATGAAAATTTAAGTTCAACTGGACTATTCTACTCAGAAGGGACAAATTATGATGATAAATACACTGCTCAAAACATGTTAAATGCTGGTTTTGCAAACTTTCATCTTCCTATAGGGGAGAAGTTTCAAGCTACATTTGGAATGAGAGCGGAATACAATCAACAAATGCTTCAATCTAGAGAAAGAGGTGGCGGACAGAAAGTAGATGTTAACAATGGTGTTTTCAGCCCACTTCCATCGATCAATGCAACCTATACATTAAATGAAAAGCACTTATTGAGATTTGGATATGGGACGACAGTCAATAGACCGGAGTTCAGAGAGTTGGCGCCATTTACATACTATGACTTCGTTTTTGATGTGTCCAGAAGAGGTAATAAAGATATCAAAGTCGCTACCATCCAAAATTTTGATGTTAGATATGATTTTTATCCATCTCCAGGAGAAGTGATTACGATAGGTGCATTTTATAAGAAGTTTAAAAACCCAATAGAAGCAGCAGTTTTCTATAACGGAAGTACGGTAGCATTTACTGTAGCAAACTCCAAATCAGCAGAATCAACAGGAATCGAGCTTGAATTGAGAAAGAATATTTCTGAAAACTTCATGGTATTATTTAATGCTTCCTTGATTAGCTCAAATGTAGTAGTTAGTGGATTAAGTGATTACAATAGGTTCTTACAGGGTCAATCTCCATATTTGATCAATGCTGGATTGTTTTATAAGCTTCCTAGTCATGGACTACAAGCAAACTTAATGTATAATGTAGTAGGTCAAAGAATTTATGTGATCGGTGACAATGTGTTGAGTTCAAATGTATATGAAATGCCTAGAAATGTAATTGACTTGAATGTTTCAAAAGTTTTTGGACGAATGGAAGTGAAAGCCGGTATTCAAGATCTTTTAAATCAACCATTCAAATTGGTTCAGGATATAGACAGAGACAATAAAGTAACAGAAAACGATGGTGTATTTCAAGAAACGAGACGTGGTTCAAATTTCTATTTAGGATTGAACTATAAGTTTTAATCCCAAACATATCAATCTAATACAAAATATAAAAAATAATAATATGATATTAAATACTAAATGCTTCAGCTTCTTAGTGATCGGGTTGACTTTGATGATGACATCTTGTTTGAGAGAAGAAGACATCGATGATATAGGAATCGTTGGAGGCAATCAAATCGTTTTGAAAGGAGTTATCACTGAAAATACGAGTCTTTCTTCAAAAAATAAATACTTGCTTGAGGGTTTCGTATATGTAGAATCAGGTGCAACTTTGACCATTGAGCCCGGTACAATTATCAAAGGAGACAAGAGTACAAAAGCAACATTGATCATCAAGCCAGGTGCAAAAATTATCGCTGAAGGTACCGCAAACAACCCCATTGTTTTTACTTCAAATCAACCAAAAGGTTCAAGAAATTATGGTGACTGGGGAGGATTGATATTGTTGGGAAAAGCAAAAGTAAATAAGACACCAGCAACCATCGAAGGAGAAAACATATCTACATTTGGTGGCGAAATCGAAAACGATAACTCAGGAATTATTAAATATGTAAGAATCGAATTCGGTGGTGTAGCATTCGAAACAGATAAGGAAATCAACGGACTAACTCTTGGTGGAGTAGGAAGTGGGACGATCATTGATTATGTTCAGGTTTCACACAATGGAGATGATGGTTATGAATGGTTTGGCGGATCAGTAAATGCTAAGCACTTAATTTCATTCAAGAATATAGACGATGATTTTGATACAGATTGGGGATATTCAGGTCGGGTTCAATATGGATTGGCTTATAGAGATCCGAAAGTAGCTGACCAATGTACCTGCTCAGACTCCAATGGTTTTGAGTCGGACAATGATTCTTCCGGGTCAGATGCGTCACCTCAGACCAATTGCGTTTTTGCAAATGTATCAGTCATAATAGCCGAGGGAACACCAGATGCTAAGTTTAGATCAGGATTCAGATTGAGAAGAAATTCAGCTTTATCTATTTACAATTCTCTGGTCGTAGGTGCATTCAATAAAGGTGGATTGGAACTTGGAGATGCCGCTACTCAGAAGAACTTTGTGGAGAATAAAAGTGACTTTAGAGGTATTGTTTTAGCTGGGATGAATAAAGGATTTGTAGCTGGTGATGAAGTTAAATTTTCGGACGAAGATCGGAAAAATATTTTTGGCATCAATCCTTCTATCTTAGGTCTACATGCAAATTATAATGCAATGAGCGGAAAGCCCGGATTATTACCAACAAATCCTTCTATGCTACTTAATGGTGGTGTAGTACTTCCAACTGGTTTTGAAGCAAATAAGACTATCGGGGCTTTCGGAACTACGGACTGGACCATAGGATGGACCAATTGGGATCCACAGAATACAGATTATTAAACATTTTGCCATAAATTGACTTTTTAATTTCGTACCTAAAGGCACGAGGTAGTGTATTTATGCTGATTGTGCTACCGATATTTTGTTCCTAATGGGACTATTCTACTACCGATATTTTGTTCCTAAGGGGACGGTTCTACTACCGATATTTTATTCCTAAGGGGACTATTCTGCTACCAATATTTAGTCCCTAAAGGGACTATTCAACTATTCTTTTTTAAGTCCCTTTAGGGACAATATATGGGTAGAAATTACATTTCAGCACATTATTTCTGCGCATTTAGGTACAGCATTTTACATCATGTGTTTCAAAACAAATCGTTGGTCATTTTCGATTTGGAACTCTTTCAAAAGATTTAGGTATTCATCCTCAAATTTAGAATATTATCCATTCTGGATTTAACAGACTTATCTAAATATCTATTGTAAAGACTGGCTGAATATGTATCTGTGTGTAGGTGTTTGCTATAAATTGACTTTTTAATTTCGTACCTAAAGGCACGAGGTAGTGTATTTATGCTGATTGTGCTACCGATATTTTGTCCCTAAAGGGACTATTTTATTACCGAAATTTTATTCCTAAAGGGACTATTCTACAACCGAAATTTTATTCCTAATGGGACTATTCTGCTACCAATATTTAGTCCCTAATGGGACTATTTTACTACCGATATTTTGTCCATAGTTGGACTATTCTACTACCAATATTTTGTCCCTAAAGAGGGCGGTTCTGCTGTTTTGCATTGATTTTACATGAGTAAGTGAGATAGTCAATACGTTGTGTTGGCTATCTTTTTTTTTTCCTAAAACTATAAAATTTGTTTTATATCAATTCCTGAATGATTATCCAAGGAGATTTCAATATGTAATATCCTATTTTTTAGAAAGAATGTTCAGAATCTCTTTTGTAGATCTACCAGTAATATTGGCAAGCATTTGTATATCGAGACCATTGGCATGACCTTTGATGATGACGTCGATTTCTTTTTGTGCTATACCTTTTTCTACGCCTTTTTCAATGCCTTTTTCTATGCCTTGTTCAATGCCTCTTTCAATGCCTCTTTTGGTGATGATATCATAGGTGCTCATAAGTGCTGATTTTATTTTGGTTGGAATGTCATCAATGATTTTCTTAAAGTCATCGTCCTTTAGCTCTGCAACTTGCAAGGTGTAAACAATCAGAGTATTAATAAAGTTTTTGGAAATATAAGGGTCCAAGCTACTCAATATCCGGACAAAATCTTCACCTAGTAGTACTGGGTCAAACCGATGTCGCTGCACAAGCATTGCAGATCGAAGCATCCCATTTTTCAGATTCATGAGGTGATCATCCGTAAGTGCAAATAAACTTACAAATATGCTCCGAAATGATGGTATAAATCCTAAAAGCTCATCTGGATATTGCAAGAAGTATTCTTCTATATTTCTCCATTTCCAGTTGGATTTACCTTGATAATATATTTGAGTATGCTTAGATTTTCATGTTTGAGCGAAAGGTAGCAAATTTAATTTTAGACAAGGCATATTTTGCAGTCGTAACCAGAAGTTACGACGAAAAATATAACGAAGTATAAAATGAAATTTGCAGCTTGTAGCCAAATGATGAAGTTTTAAGCAAACTCATAAGGTATGATTGGTTGGATCGACTCCCCATGTTTGATTTGGGTATTGTAACCATTGGCAATATATCCCAGTAGCTGAAAAGCAGCATGCTCAGATATCGTAGATTTATGTTCGAGCAATATACTTACGAAGCAGTGTTCATCCCGATCACTAAGTTTGATATCCACTACGATGTCTGAAAAAGTCTCCTTAAGCGAATCAGTGATATAAGAAGTTTGGGTATATTGCAGCGTCTCAAGATCAAGTAGTGGCCTTAGCGAGCCAGGTAGATAAGTGTCAAAAAACGAAATAGCTACTTCCTTGTCAGAAAGCATTGCCTTGACAAACTTATCATGTGGATTGTTGATGTTTTCATCCATGACCGTAAAAGTAGCAATAAAATGGTATTTGTTATCAATATTTACAATGTATAGGATTATGAGCTAATAAATGCTGTTTCTACTTCTGACACATATGTGCAACATCTTTAAAACAACGAGCGTTTTGCTATTGCGCTGCATGTCAAAATAATATTTGATTAATAACATTGCCTCAAAAAAAGTTATGAAAAAATGGATAATAATATTATTGGTCTTGTGCACAAAAAACCTATCAGCACAGGCCGTATATGTAGAATTTTTGGGCAAAGGCTGGTTCTATTCTATCAATTACGAACATCACTTCAGCAAACGAGTGGACGGATGGAATGTGCAAATAGGTGCAGGATTTCTTCCCACTTCATTGGTCACTGTACCGGCCAGCGCAAACTATGTTTTTGGTAAAAAGAACCATCATCTTGAACTAGGTCTGGGGCTTACTTACATCAATGGTTTTATATGGACGGATGACGATAAATTTGGACCTGACATCTTCATGCATTCCAATATTTTGTACAGGTATCAAAAACCTGAGGGTAAATACTTTTTTAAAGTGGGTCTTACTCCACTGTTTTCTGATGCTACGGCTGGTCTTTGGTTCGGAGTGGGAGTGGGAGTAAGTTTTTTCCAATAAAATGGCGTAAGTGACCCGATATGGATATTGGCACTACTGTGAGGCTCATCTGAATTCATTCAAAAACAATGATGGCAGATCGCTCATGTAGAAGGTACAAATGCATCAATTTTATAGAATAATCGGGAAAATTTTGACCTTAGACCATGTTTTGTTGAAAAAACATCTTAATTGGGCTTAGAAAGTGACTTTTGAACCGAAAAAATAGGGATATATATTTTTGTAAATCAAAGTATTAAGTTACCTTTGCAGCCCGAATTAAAAATTTTATTATTTAATCAAATTACTTCAATAAAAATATGAATCATTATGAAGTTACATTCATCATCGATCCCGTACTGTCAGGTGATGAATTAAAAGCGACAGCAAGCACTTATGAAGACCTTTTAAAAGATCAGGGTTGTAATATAGTGCATGTAAATGCGATGGGCCTGAAACAACTGGCTTATCCTATCAATAAAAAATCTTCTGGTGTATATTATTGCATCGAGTTTTCAGCAGTCAATGGTATTGCCATCGCCAAAACAGAGCTATCTCTAAGACGTGATGAGAGAATCATGAGGTTCCTGACTTGTAAATTGGATAAATATGGTATTCAGTATAATGACGACAGACGTACCGGCAAAATCAGTGCTTACAAGAAAAAAGAATCTAAGAAGAAAACTTCAGATGGGGGATCTTCACCTGCCCCTGCTCCTGTCAAAGCAGCTGCACCAGCTCCTGTTAAAGCAGCAGCTCCTGTGGTCGCAGTACAAGAAGAAGAATAATTTATTGATCATTTATCTTATACATTAAATAAATAAAAAATGGCATCTAGAGACGATATAAAGTTCTTAAGCAATCCTACGATAGGAACACAAAGAAAAAAATACTGCAGATTCAAGAAGTATGGTATCAAATATATTGATTACAAAGATTCGGAGTTTTTACTCCAGTTTATTAATGAGCAAGGCAAATTACTCCCTAGGAGAATCACCGGAAATTCACTCAAATACCAAAAACTTGTAGCTGTAGCTGTAAAAAGGTCAAGACATCTTGCTATACTCCCGTATGTTGCTGACTTATTAAAATAATCTAAAAAATATTATCATAAAATGGAAATCATTCTTTTAAAAGATTTAGATACGCTGGGTGATAAGCATGATATAGTAAAAGTCAAGCCAGGATACGGAAGAAATTATCTGATACCTCAGGGACTTGCTGTCAATGCAAATGTTGCCAACAGAAAAAAGCTTGACGTGCTGATTGCTGAAGAAGAAGCTAAAGAATCCGCAAGACTCGATGAATACAAAGAAATGGCTGCCAAAATGGACGGTCAAATGTTAAGAATTGGTGTCAAGGCTGGTACATCAGGTAAAATATTTGGTAGTGTAACTAGCGTACAACTAGCCAACGCTCTTAAAGAACAATTGGATCTGGAAATAGAGAGAAAGAAAATACATCTTCCAGAAGATGTGAAAGAAATAGGCATATATACTGCAGATTTGCATCTGCACAAAGAATTAGTGACTAAGATACAATTTGAGCTTATTCAGGAGTAATCATCTTCCTGCCAAGAGCACTAAATAGAAGGCTTGAATCATATGGTTGATTCAGGCCTTTTTTAATTGTAGAAGTCATGATAGGGTCGATGGAAGTAACCCAGATTAAAACATCTGAAAAACCTCCAAAATTGAATCTAATACAGCATACTGACTCAATCTTATCCCTTTATTTTTCCAAAATCTTTCTTGCTTCTGACCAAATTCTATCGACCCATTCGCCGTACATCTTTGCAGAAGGATGTAATTGATCAGATGCCAGATAAGTCAGATCTTGTGCTGCTTTGAGTGAGATATCGGTTATGTTTACATACTTGATACCCATTTGAGTGGCAATGGTTTTATTTGTTTCGTTATATTTGGCCAGTTCCTGAGAGATTTTGACAGCATCGCGTGATTTACCAAATGGAGTGACACTATAGTCCGGAATAGAAACGATGATCACCCTATCTTTATCACCGGAGATTCTGATGGCCTCGTTGACCAAAGATGTGAATTTTGAGGGGTAGTTTTCCACAGGCAAATTTTGGTACTGATCATTGACACCTATGAGTAGTGTCACCATATTATAAGCATTGTCTGGGATCGATTGGGACGCAATATTTTTGGATAAGGCATCACAAGTCCAGCCCGTTTTTGCAATTATTTTTGTGGGTTTTGTTGATTTAAATCCTTCTTCAAGCATCTTTTTTTCTAATAAAAGTGGAAATGACTCTGTAGCAGGTACTCCCTCTCCGATAGTGTAGCTATCACCCAATGCTATGTAAGAAAATGTGCCGATCTCTGTAATTTCTGTTTTTTCATTTGGATCTGATCCATTTTCCATACATCCCAAAGCAAGGAGAAGTACACATATTGATATCATATATTTTGTCATGTTTATTTGCCTACATTCACAGCAAAACAAAGTGATTGTAGAAAAGTTTATTCCCCTATCATAGCAATATTGTTATATCAAATCTTGATTCAAACAGCAGTAGGCACTGATATCAGCGTTCTTTTTTCAAACTCCTCCCAACTTGCCGATACGGGCTTAGCATCCAATCTCAATTGATCTAAAAATGATAGAGCTTCATCAATGTCTGCTTTGTGCTTTTCCAGATTAGGTAAAGTAGTAGATTTGTTCTTTTCCTGATGGGCGATATACAAACTGTCAACAGTGATCATAGCAAAATTTTAGATGTTTACCCTTAGACGAATCTATCAGGTAATACCCTAATGTTTTATCTAATAATTTAGTGAAAACCCTTGATTATTTTACAAAAAAACCAACTTCCAAAAGTCAAAATAATTAAATGCCCCAAAGTATCACAACCATTAAAATGCACAAAATATATGATTATCAAATGTTTAAGTATTGTGATTTTATGCTTTTGTAGTAAAACTATACTTTTAAGATCGGTCTCTATAAAGTGACTATTTTTTTTCTTTTTAACCCACTTACCAATCAAATTTTCTTAGCGGTCAAAAGAGACATCACCTCGAGTGCCTTCTGCATTCTTTTCTCAATAGCCTTAACACTCAAGTCCAAACTGTCCGCTATTTGGGCATATGTCATCTTTTCCATCCTGCTCATGAGGAACACGACTCTGGATGCCTCGGGCATAGAATGTATGGTTTTTTCAAGTTTGACTTTAAACTCTTCCATCTCCATAATAAAGAGTGGATCATGATTATCGTGTCTGGCGATAAATGCATTTACATAAGTGGACTTTACTTTCTGATGCCTGACATGATCCAAAAACAGGTTGTTGACCACAGTAAACACAAAAGATTTAGCCTTTGATATTTCTACAGAATCCCGATGATTCCACAACCTTATGAAAGCTTCTTGAGTCAGGTCTTCTGCAAGTTCCATACTGCCACACTTGGAAAAGATATAAATTCTTATTCCACCAAAAAATTCTATATAAAATAATTTAAAGGTACTTTCTGAAAAAAAACTCATTGTTAGATTTGAATGATATTTTTTTGAAGATACTCGATGGCTTCCACATAGCCAGTCAATCCATGACCTACAATACTATGTACAGCTGCATCTTTTATAAAATTGACATGTCTGAATGGCTCTCTCTTATAGATATCCGAAAGATGCACCTCTATGACTGGTGAAGTAATCGATCTCAGCGTGTCAGCAATAGCTATAGATGTATGCGTAAAACCACCCGCATTGAGTATGATGCCATCATACCTAAATCCTACATTCTGCAGTTTGTCTATGATATGACCTTCGTGATTGGACTGGTAATAATGCAGGTTGTACTCTGGAAATAGTGCTTCTGTTTCTATAAAAAACTGCTCAAAGGATTTATGCCCATAGATTTCAGGCTGTCTGACACCCAGTAAGTTTAGATTTGGTCCATTGATTATGATGATTTGTACCATAGGATCAATTGGCTATATCAGACATAAATTTGATTCGGGTGATGAGGATCTCCTCTTCGCTGATATCGTCTTCTTGAAGTTTCCTGATAGCAGCATCTATCGAATCAGTAGGTGCACCCTTAAAATAGTCAAAAATCTCCTCTATGATGTCCTCATCTACTTTATCCTTGACATAATAATTGATATTGAGTTTAGTGCCAGCATCCACTATATTATTTAGTTCGTAGAGGAGCTCGTCGTGTGACATTTCCACATTGCGGGCTATATCTTCAAAAGGCATTTTTCGATCTATAGACTGGATGATGGTCACTTTATTTCTTGACTTATTAGCCACTTGTTTGATGACAACTTCTGTGGGTCGATCTATGTCGTTTTCTTCGACATATTTTTTAATGAGTTCGATAAATGGTTTGGCAAATTTTTGTGCTTTGCCAGAACTGACACCTGAGATTTTTTCCATTTCTTCCATACTCATAGGATAGTAGGTGGCCATATCCTGAAGGGATGGTTCAGAAAATATGACCCAAGGCTGAACTTTCAGTTTTCTACCTTCGCTTTTTCGCAGGTCTTTGAGCATTTCTACCAATACTGTATCCAATGCTGCACCTTGCCCGCCGCCCAAGTCGATATCCTGATCATCTTTTACTGTAAAGTCTCTATTGAGCGGAATCATGACAGACTCAGGATGCTTGATAAACTTTCGTCCCGCATCAGATAGTTTCAAAATTCCATATTGCTCAATCTCTTTAAACAAAAAATCATGCAATACTGCTTGTCTGAATATGGTATGCCAAAAAAGTTCATCCTTTGCACTACCCATGCCAAAAAGTGGTAGCTTATCAAACTTGAAGTCTTTTATTTCTTTGGACGACTTACCAATGACAAACTCTACCAGTATCTTTATGGTATAATTTTCATTCAATTGATCTACTACTTCCAAGGCGAGTTTCATCTCATTTTTAACTTCCTCCTTCTTTTTGGGGTTTTTGCAGTTATCACACATCTTTTTGCACTTGCTCTCTTCGTACTCCTCTCCGAAATAATGCAGAAGAAATTTTCTGCGGCATGTATTATTTTCTGCGTAAGCTATGACTTCATCCATCAGTTGTGCACTAAGCTCTCTTTCTGCAACAGGCTTATCCCTTAGGAATTTTTCGAGCTTCAGTATGTCCTTGTATGAATAAAATGCCAGACAATTTCCCGTAAGGCCATCCCGACCCCCTCGACCTGTCTCCTGATAATAGTTTTCGATACTCTTGGGGATATCAAAATGTATCACAAAACGCACATCTGGTTTGTCTATACCCATCCCAAAGGCTATAGTGGCCACTATGACTTCTACCTCTTCCATCAGAAAATCATCCTGCACTTGTGTCCGGGTCTTAGCATCTAGTCCTGCATGATATGCGGCTGCTATGATTCCATTGACATTGAGCATTTTGGCGATCTCTTCTGTCGATTTTCTGGATTGTACATAGATGATGCCTGATTTACCTTTTGAGGTCTTAATAAATTGGATAATGTTTTTTACAGCATGGTCTTTATTTATTTTTGGTCTGATTTCGTAGAATAGGTTGTCTCTGTTGAATGATGAAATAAATATATTCGGGTCATCCATCTCCAGACTTTTGACGATATCGGTTTGTACTTTTGGGGTCGCAGTAGCCGTCAAAGCAATGATCGGAATATTAGTGCCTATGGCGGAGATCATGGTCCTTATCCTCCTGTATTCAGGCCTGAAATCATGACCCCACTCAGAGATACAATGGGCTTCATCGACTGCTACAAACGATATATTGGTCTTCTGAAAAAACTCTATATTCTCATCCTTGGTCAGTGTCTCAGGTGCTATAAACAACATCTTCGTCTTGCCGGATACTATTTCACTTTTTACGTCATTCATCTGTGTCTTATTGAGCGACGAATTCAGAAAACTGGCTATGTTGTCCTCTTGACTATACCCTCGGATAGAATCCACCTGATTTTTCATCAATGCGATCAATGGCGAGATGATGAGTGCCGTACCTTCCATCATCATGGCTGGCAACTGATAGCACAATGATTTACCACCACCTGTAGGCATGATGACAAAAGTATTTCTTTGATCGAGGACGCTTTTTACGATCAGTTTTTGATCTCCTTTGAAAGATTCAAATCCAAAATATTTCTTTAATGATTGATTGATATCCTGTTCAGTAAATATCATATATTATATCTTGCTATATTTGATAAATTTGAAAATAAGTTTTATACACTAAAGCCAAATTTCTGATGTTTTACAGAAATGCTACAATATTAAAAATACTCAGTTGAAAAACCTGCTAAAAATGCTACTAAAGTGATTAAAAAAAACATGTGGTAAACTCCTCTGCAAGTCACCTGTCTGCCAAACAAATCCTATGGCAGCCTGACTGAAACACGTGTCTTTAATTCATTTCATTAGAATTATGTTAAAGATAGATGTAAATTCTCAAATAACCAAATGTGCAAATGAAAAATCATTTTTCCTCATACTTTGGCATAGAAACTACCATTTTTAGTAATTTTAGACTTTTATTATATTTTTATTATTGCATTTTTAATGAAAGCCGCCAAAATTACAATTTTGAAACCAAATTTTCCAATTCCCATCAAAGAAATAATTAAAAATACTTTACATAATGAAGCTTTGGCACTAGCTGAGCT
This sequence comes from Saprospiraceae bacterium, assembly GCA_049289435.1. Classification (GTDB taxonomy): domain Bacteria; phylum Bacteroidota; class Bacteroidia; order Chitinophagales; family Saprospiraceae; genus OLB9. The sequence goes on from JBATLS010000520.1 coordinate 13,697, forward strand.
GGCTGAACAAGTGGACGAACGCATGACAGATGCAGTCCAGGCGATATATCAGTCCCAAGGGCGACTCGTGATCACTGGGATAGGAAAGAGTGCTATTGTAGCTCAAAAAATCACCTCCACACTCAACTCTACAGGGACCGCTTCCATATTTATGCACGCTGCTGATGCCATCCATGGTGACCTCGGTATGATCGGCAAGGACGATATCGTGATGTGTATCTCTAAGAGTGGCGACACTGCTGAGATCAAAGTGCTCACCACATTGATCAAGGGCTTCGGCAATCCTTTGATTGGTATGGTCAGCAATACCAAATCATATCTGGCATTGCATGCCGACTATGTCATATATTTACCTGTCAAAAGTGAAGCCGACCCAAATAATCTCGCACCTACCACCAGTACTACGTTGCAGATGGCGATGGGAGATGCCATAGCCATATCATTACTTTCTCTCAGAGGATTTTCTCAGGAAGAGTTTGCCAGATTTCATCCAGGAGGTAGCCTTGGCAAACAATTGTACCTCAGAGTCAGAGATATGATTACACCAGATAATATGCCAAAGGTGTACCTTTCTGATAACATTCGCAAGGTAATTATGGAAATTTCCTCCAAAAGACTAGGTGCCACAGTGGTAGTGGATGACAATGAAAACCTACTGGGAATTATTACCGATGGTGACCTACGTCGTATGCTGGAATCCAGAGATAGTGTGGGACATTTATCTGCTTCTGACATTATGAATGCCAATCCCAAAAAGATATCTTCTGATGCTATGGCCGTAGAAGCATTACAACAGATGAGAAAGTATGGCATCACTCAACTTATAGTAACTGATCAAGGTAGATACAAGGGTTTGGTCCACCTCCATGATATGATTAAAGAAGGCATAGTGTAGCACTGAATTAGGATTGTCGAAATACGATTTATGATTGATTAGAGAACTGAGAGTTGAAAGTTTAGAGTGGAGAATTGAAAAACTTGGACAGTTCTGAGGGATTGAGAATTGAGAATTGTGAGTTGAAAGTTTAGAGTTGAAAGTTGAAAATTTCATGAGGCATCAATTAATTATCAACCCATAAACAAATAAACAAATAAACAAATAAACAAATCAACAAATAAACAAATCAACAAATAAACAAATAAACGAATAAACAAATAAACGAATCAACGAATCAACGAATCAACGAATCAACGAATCAACAAATCAACGAATAAACGAATCAACAAATAAACAAATCAACAAA
>JBATLS010000521.1:0-5004 GCA_049289435.1 Saprospiraceae bacterium
TGGCTTTTCCTAATTGGCTACATTCATTGTTTTTATCATGACTCACTGCAGGATTGGATGCGCTATACGGAAGACTTAGACCTAATGCTTCGATTGCAGATGCCATAGTGTTGGCAGTGTACATACCGCCGCAAGCTCCTGGCCCAGGGCATGCGTGGAGTATAACTTGATCGAAGGTTTCCTGATTGATCTCTCCACTGATCTTTTGACCCAAAGCTTCGAAAGCAGAAGCGACATCCAGCTTCTTGCCGGCATGACATCCTGGAGCTATCGTGCCCCCGTACACTATGATGCCTGGCCTGTTGAGTCGGCCCATCGCCATCATTGCTCCTGGCATATTTTTATCACAACCTACTACAGATATAATACCATCATACCATTGTGCAGAGACTACTGTTTCGATAGAGTCAGCAATGATGTCTCTGGATGGTAATGAAAATCTCATACCTGCCGTCCCCATGGATATACCATCACTTACACCTATGGTATTGAAGACAAGTCCTATCATCCCTTCCTGATTGACACTGGCTTTTATGTCTTTTGCGAGGTCATTGAGATGCATATTGCAAGGATTACCATCCCACCCTGTACTGGCAATGCCAATTTGAGGTTTTTTCAGATCTTCTTTGGTCAATCCTATAGCATGCAGCATGGCTTGAGCAGCTGGTTGCGTAGGGTCTTGCGTTACTTTTTGGCTGTATTTATTGAGCATTGGGCAGATTAATTATTTTGTATTATATCAGTGATTTTTTGTCCTAATTCGGAACATTTTACGGGATGGGGCGGTCTTAAATCTTCAGTGAGGTAACTTTCAGATATACATTGATCCACTGCTTGCAGAATGTCATCCGCTTCTTGTGCATATCCAAAATCTCTCAACATCATCTCAACGGACAATATAGTTGCCAATGGATTTGCGATGTCTTTGCCTGCTGCCTGTGGGTACGAGCCATGGATGGGTTCGTACAGTGAAGAATGTTCACCTTTGCTAGATGAAGGCAGCAATCCTAATGAACCGGACAATACGCTGGCTTCATCCGATAGTATATCACCAAAAAGGTTGTCACAAAGTACAACATCGAATCTCGAAGGATGGAGAATGACTTGCATAGCGGCATTGTCTATGAAGAGATAGTCTAGCGCTACATCAGGATAAGCCACACTTATTTCTTTGACCACCGATCTCCAAAGCCTGGATGTCTCCAATACATTTGCTTTATCAACCAGGGTTAATTTTTTACGACGTGTCTGAGCTTGTTTGAATGCCAGATGAGTGATTCTTTCTACTTCGTATCTATGGTAAAGGCAAAGGTCTGATGAATAGGTATCTTCTTTTACTTTCTCACCAAAATATATTCCTCCTGTCAATTCACGATAGATCACAAAATCGACATCTTTCAATATCTCCGGCTTAAATACGGAGAGGTGAACCAATTGTTCATAAATTTTGACTGGTCGAATATTTGCAAAAAGACCAAGAGATTTACGCATACGAAGTAAGCCTTGTTCAGGTCTTACTTTTGCAGAAGGGTCATTGTCATACTTAGGATCTCCTATAGCACCCAGTAAAATAGCATCTGCTTCCTGGCAAGCTACCAACGAAGCTTCAGGAAAAGGATCGCCAGTTTGATCGATAGCAACTGCGCCAATCAATGCTTCTTTTGTATCCCAGGTATGGCCGTATTTTACTTTGATGGCATCAAGCACCTTCAGTGCCTGTGTGATGACTTCAGGCCCTATGCCATCGCCAGGCATTACGGTGATTTTATTTAGTTTCTTCATACTTTTTATAATGTAAAAACTCTGTTTTTTTCAAATGATTCTATATCTTCCTTGATGCTCAACAAATAGTCGATGTCGTCATATCCATTGATGAGGCATACTTTTTTATACTTATCTATGTCAAAGGACACATGGATATCTTCACAAGACAATGTTTGAGCTTCTACATCTATATCAATGATTGTATCAGGGTTGATCCCAATCTTAGTGATCAATTGATCCAATACATTTTGTTCTACTTGCAAGGGCAATATCCCGTTATTGAGCGCATTCCCTTTGAATATATCGGCAAAAAAACTGCTGACGACTACTCTAAATCCATAATCTGCCAGCGACCATGCGGCATGCTCTCTGCTTGATCCGCAACCAAAATTGCGACCAGCAACCAAAATACTGCCCTGGTATGTATCATTGTTGAGCACAAAATCCTTGACAGGACTCCCATCCTGATGAAATCTCCAATCACGAAATAGATTGACTCCAAATCCATCTTTAGAAATGGCTTTTAGAAATCTGGCGGGGATGATCTGGTCAGTATCTATATCTTCTATGGGTAATGGCACTCCAGTGCTATGTATTTTATCTAATTTTTGCATGTATGGAGATATTAATTTAAATATTTTCGGACATCCACTATTTTTCCTTCTATAGCGGCGGCTGCTGCCATCAAGGGACTGGCGAGTATGGTTCGTGCACCAGGTCCCTGTCTCCCTTCGAAATTCCTGTTGGAAGTAGATACGCAATATTCACCCGCAGGTATTTTATCTTCGTTCATACCCAGGCAGGCACTACATCCAGGTTCGCGCAATTCAAATCCTGATGCAATAAATATTTCGTCAAGACCTTCTCTTTTGGCCTGTATTTCTACTTGTTTGGATCCTGGTACGATATATACTTTTACGTCGGCAGCTTTTTGTTTTCCTTTTACGAAGGTGGCCACTTGGCGAAGGTCTTCTATTCGACTATTGGTACAACTACCAATGAATACATTTTGGATTTTAGTGCCCAATAGTGAAGCACCTTCTGAAAATCCCATATAGGCCAATGACTTATGATTAGAATCGCTGGTACCTTCTGCGGAGATATATTGGTCTATACTGATGCCCATGCCTGGATTGGTACCGTAGGTAACCATTGGGGCTATGTCAGCAGCCTCAAAGTTGTATTCTTTATCAAAAATGGTATCTGCATCGGTAAACAGGGTCTTCCAATATTGTAACGATGAATCCCATTGTGCTCCCTGAGGTGCAAATTTACGACCTTTGATATATTCAAATGTAATCTCATCCGGAGCGATCAATCCTCCACGTGCGCCCATTTCTATGCTCATATTGCAGATGGTCATGCGTGCCTCCATAGACAATGATCGAATGGCTGACCCGGCGTATTCCACAAAATAACCGGTACCACCTGCAGCAGTCAATTTGGAGATAATGTACAGGATGATATCCTTTGATGTCACTCCATCGGACAATGCTCCATTGACATTGATACGCATGGTTTTAGGACGCTCGAGGATGAGGCATTGTGTAGCCATAACCTGCTCTACCTGACTGGTACCAATGCCAAAAGCAATATTGCCAAAAGCTCCGTGTGTACTGGTATGGCTGTCACCACACACCATGGTCATACCCGGCTGAGTGATCCCCAATTCTGGTCCTATCACATGTACAATGCCTTGATACTGATGTCCTAAACCATAGAGCTCCACACCAAATTCTTGACAATTTTGGGTGAGTTTCTCCACTTGCATCCTGCTGAGTGGCTCTGAGATAGGTAGGTGTTGGTTGATGGTAGGCACATTGTGATCTGCAGTGGCCAAGATTCTTTGTGGTCTGAATATTCCTATTCCCCTTTCTTTTATACCATCAAATGCTTGTGGGCTGGTCACTTCGTGAATCAGATGTTTGTCTATATAGATGACATCTCTGTTTTCATCAATTGACCGCACTTTGTGCGCATTCCATATTTTTTCGAATAATGTCACTGGATTTATTTATTTCTATTTTAGGAATATTTTATTGAAATATCTATCGATTTTCAAATTGGTCTCTGCTTTTTGGATCAGAATATTACTATACAAAGACTAAGCCAGACTATAAATCTTATCACTATAAAGCCCTTCCAAATCTGCATCTCCCACTTCTTTTTGCTTGTCTGCCAAGACTAAAAAATGTTGGTAGGCTACATCTAGTTCGTCCTTCCTTAAGTGATGACCAAGTTCTTTAAACCTATATGCCAGTGCGGCACGACCTGACCTGGCGGTCAATACAATAGAAGAACTGTCCACGCCAACATCAGCAGGGTCAATGATTTCATAAGTCTCTCTGTGCTTGATGACTCCATCCTGATGAATACCTGATGAATGGGCAAATGCATTGGCACCAACTATCGCTTTGTTGGCTTGCACGGGCATACCCATGGTTTCAGATACCAATATACTCATAGATTTAAGCATTGGAGTATTGATGTTGGTCGTGTATTGCCCTTGAAATCTTTGTTTTAAGATCATGACCACTTCTTCCAATGAAGTATTGCCGGCTCTCTCGCCGATACCATTGATCGTACATTCTACCTGACGGGCACCGTTTTCTACCCCTGCGATGGAGTTGGCAGTAGCCATGCCCAGATCATTGTGGCAATGTGTGCTTAATGTTGCGAGGTGGATCCCTGTGACATTTTCTTTGAGATACTTGATCATGGCACCATATTCGTGTGGCAGGCAATATCCTGTAGTATCGGGAATATTGAGCACAGTAGCTCCAGCTTTGATGACGGCTTCGCATACTCGTGCCAAAAATTCGTGATCTGTTCGTCCAGCATCTTCGGCATAAAACTCTACATCTTCTACAAATGTCTTGGCATATTTTACGGCAGCCACAGCACGCTCAATGATATCTTCACGAGTAGTGTTCAATTTAAATTTCACATGACTATCAGATGTGCCGATACCTGTATGAATCCTGGGTCTGACTGCATCCTTGACAGCGGCGGCAGCTACTTCGATATCTTTCATGACAGCTCTGGAGAGTCCACATACTGTTGCATTTTTGACGATGGCTGCCACTTCTTGTACTGCTTCGAAATCTCCAGGACTGGAAATAGGGAAACCTGCTTCTATAACATCAGCACCAAAAATATCAATCTGCTCGGCAATGGCGACTTTTTGTTCTTTTCGCAACTTACAACCCGGTACTTGCTCTCCATCTCTAAGACTTGTGT
>JBATLS010000522.1:0-2458 GCA_049289435.1 Saprospiraceae bacterium
ACTCACCGATGGCAAGGATTATGTCCTGCTGCCCGAAGCCAAAGACTACAAAAGAATAGGCGAAGGAGATAAAGGGTTGAATACCGGAGGCATGGGAGCCATATCACCTGTACCTTTTGTGGATAAAAACATGTGGGCAAAAGTCATAGAGCGTATTGTAAAGCCTACTATAGATGGTTTATACTCCGAACAGATGGATTATGTAGGGTTTGTATTTTTTGGCCTGATCAATGTCAAAGGTAATCCGATGGTGATCGAATATAATTGTCGCTTAGGAGACCCGGAAACGGAAGTTATATTGCCTAGAATAGAAAATGATCTTGTAACAATACTTCATTCGGCAGCTAAAAGAGAACTTTCTAAAGTGACCATTCAAACATCAGATAAAGCAGCGGCTACAATAGTCATGGTATCTGCAGGCTATCCCGAATCTTATACCAAAGGTAAGGAAATATGTTGCATTGATGATGTAGCAACAAGTCAGGTGTTCCATTCGGGCACAGCAAGTCATCAGGGTAAAATTCTGACAAACGGAGGTAGGGTTTTAGCCATTACTTCACTCCATGAAGACTTCAGGAGAGCGGTGGATATTTCACTAACTAATGCTGACCTCATCCAATATGAAGGAAAATATTACAGAAGAGATATCGGATTTGACCTATGATTTTAATGACTGAATCGTAAAATGCTATGTACAAAGCTCATGAAATAGCCAAAGTTTTAAGTTCTGATCCCCGTCTTTTGTCAGATTTGGACACAGAAATTGAGTTTATAACTATGGATACCCGTAAAGTACAAGATCCTAAAAAGACGCTATTCTTTGCCTTGCGAGGTAGTTTGCATGACGGACACAATTTCGTAAAAAGCGCAATAGATATGGGTATAAAAAATATAGTTGTAGAAAAAGATTACCAACCTTTCCAAGAAGGAATCAACTATTTTCCTGTGATAGATAGCTTGAGAGCGATGCAAACATTGGCAGGATTTCATAGATCTTCATTTGGAAGTTTGAAAGTCATAGGTATTACAGGCAGTAACGGAAAAACGACCATCAAGGAATGGCTGTATCAATTGATCCAAGGGAGCAATATTGTCAAAAGCCCAAAGAGTTACAATTCTCAGACGGGTGTTGCACTATCACTTTGGCAAATCAAAGAAAGAGATGAATTGGGAATTTTTGAAGCTGGGATCTCAACAAGTGGTGAGATGGTTCATCTCGCAGAAATGATCAACCCAGATATCGGTCTTTTTACCCAAATCGGAGATGCGCATGCTGAAGGGTTTGCCAGTATGGAAGAAAAACTAGAAGAAAAACTGATTCTTTTTAAAGATTGTCCCATCATAATATACGAAGAAGACCACATACTCATCAGTCAAATGATTAAAGCTCGCTATAGCGACAAAACACTGTGGAGTTGGGGCAAAAGTATAGATGCTACGCTATTCAGAATCATAGACATCAAAAGAAACCAATATCAGACAGAAGTGACCATCTTCACAAAAGGAAATTCCTATTGTGTAAATATTCCATTTGCTGATTCTGCATCTATACATAATACAATGCATTGTATAGCTGTCATGTTGGTATTGGGCATATCCATGGACGAAATTAGTCAGGGCATTAACAAACTACACAATATTCCTATGAGGCTGGAGATGAAAAATGGTATTCAGCAAAGTATCCTGATCAATGATACGTACAATGCCGACCTTCAGTCCTTCAAGATAGCTTTGGAATTTTTGAGCCAACAGTCAGGTATCAAAGATAAAGTTGTCATTCTCTCTGACTTCAAACAAACCGGTATCAGTGTGGATCAGCTCAATCATCAATTGTCCATCTTGATCCAAAACCACGATATCAAGCTTGTGGTGGGGGTAGGCTCGGATATCTTCCAATTGGGAAAATACTTGGATCCATTTATACTATTTTCTCACTTTTGGACTACAGAAGATTTGTTGACAGGATTGTCCAATATTGACATTAAGAATAAAGCAGTCTTGATCAAAGGAGCCAGAGTCTTCCAATTAGAAAAAATAGTGCTGGCGCTTTCCGACAAAGCTCACACTGCCATATTGGAGACTGACTTGCAAGCAGTAGAGCACAATATGAAGATATTCTCACAAATGCTTAGTCCAAAGACAGGCATCATTGCTGTGATCAAAGCTTCGGCTTACGGCAGCGGAAGTGAAGAGTTAGCCCGTTTTTTGGAATTTAGAAAAGTAGCCTATCTGGCTGTGGCGTTGATTGATGAAGGCATCCAACTTCGCGAAGCAGGCGTGAATCTACCCATCATCATACTCAATCCTGATAGAAATGGGGTCAAAGACATGGTCAAATATCACCTTGAGCCAGAAGTATATAGCATCTTACAACTCCTTGAAATTGCCACTGCAACGAGTATCGAAAGCAATGTGATCATAAACATCCACCTAAAGATAGACACGGGTATGCATCGAT
>JBATLS010000523.1:0-1826 GCA_049289435.1 Saprospiraceae bacterium
CAATATATGAGAGCTCCCTGACAGCTATAATGCTATCAGCTCTACCGCACGCCAATTCACTCAATGTATCTTTGATCAAGTGGATGGTTGCCAATGGATCACAACTATCATAAAAATGTGGTATGGGAGGTGCAAAGCCAGCATTTGCACAACTTACTGTATAGTCCAATGGACAATCAATCACTGGAGGTAGCTTATCTTCTATCTTTATCTTTGACCAACAAGAGTTGCCATTGATGATATCTATAGCGCTGACGGTCAATGTCTGTCCGATATATGCAGAGGTAATTGGGTTTGGAACTTCTGCACCGTTTTTGTCTATTATTTTTATTCTGATTCTTGATTCATATTTAATGTCCTGCAATATCATCTGTGGTGTGATAAGTATTGAGCAATTGAGATCTAATGATACATTTATTAATTCGTGACAAACCAAAGTAGGATCACCCTCCAATTCTATCGAAGCCGCCAATGATAATAATTCACAACTTCTGTTGACATCTGTCGATACAAATGTAGTAACCCTAAACTTTCTTCTGACATTATCTACAGTAACTACACCTACACAATATTTTTTGTCGGTGGCACCTGGGATATCCGTATATACACCATTTATTTGCTCTTGCCATTGTATATTAAAAGGTATGCCCAAAGAATCATCCAATTCGACTTCAAAGCATACGTTTTGCTGATCTAATAGGGCAATCACATTTGTGGGTTGTGTGACGATGACTGCCTGTGGTGTAAAATGAAATGTAAGTACAGAAACTGCAATACAGCCATCAAGTGCTAATAACCTGCCAAATACTTCAACACTCTGATTTGAAAATACGCTCAAATCACCTTGAAGCGTTAAAGTGCCATGTGAAGAATTGATGGCTCCATTGCCATTGGCAAATATAATTTTGCCGGTGATAGGATTTGTACCCATCATAGCATCCAGATGTGTATTGTGAAAAGAGACAAGTCGGTTGCCACTATCTCCATTGTTGATGATACCATCTCCATTACCAGTTGGGTCCAATGCGTCTTTGAATGCTACAGTATTTATCTGCAATCCCTGCGCTCTCAAGTTGCTACTTACACATTCCTCTCTTGATATTTGGGTACTAGCCAGATTGCATATAGATACTATGGCAAAATCTTCGCTATCTTCATCATCCATATCATCTCCCAGACTACATTCGCCAGAGAAGTGACTTGCATTCATATTGTCGCATATTTCATCATCCTTTTCGGGCAGTCTTGTAGGTGGAGTGCTGCGAGGTATTAATTTATCTTCGTCTATAGGATTGTCTTTATATCTGAATGAACTACCAAAAGGCACTTCACTCTGAGCACCAGTCACCAAAGCTGTGTTTACCATGAATAGTGCTTGCGAATTTGCTTTAATACTCAGTACCACTTTGATGGTTTTCTTTTGCCCAGCGTCAATTCTATTAATCATGGTATGCATAGAATCATTGATTCCTGCTGTCCAATCGTGGTCGTTTCCAGTAAGTATTGCAGTATTATGACTCAATAGATATTGCATATTTACATCTAAGATATCAGAGACTCTTACATTTGTGGCATGGACTGTACCTTGGTTAAATACCTCTATATTGAATGTAACAGTATCACCTGGATAATATTGTTTGTTAGGCAGAGCTACTCTTTTTCTCAATGCTAAGTCAAAACATGATTGCATCGTAATAGTCACATTTGCAGTAGTACTGCAATTATTTTGGTCTCTGACTTCTACTTGTATGATGGCTGCCCCAGGGAGAAGACACCATGTAGTGAAGTCTTGAATAGCATCATTGGTAGTACCAGTAAGGTTGGCT
>JBATLS010000524.1:0-1750 GCA_049289435.1 Saprospiraceae bacterium
AAAATATCAAGACAGCAGTACAGCCTACTGAGACTCTGTTTGTAGTGGACTCGATGACAGGGCAAGATGCGGTCAATACTGCTGCGGTATTTAATGAAAGATTAAATTTTGATGGAGTAGTACTCACCAAACTTGATGGTGATACTCGAGGTGGGGCAGCACTATCCATCAAGTATTCAGTAGGTAAACCCATCAAATTTGTCAGTTCCGGCGAAAAACTGGATACATTGGACATCTTCTACCCAGACAGGATGGCGCAGCGTATTTTGGGTATGGGGGATATCATTTCCTTTGTCGAAAAAGCACAGGAACAGTTTGATGAAAAAGAAGCGGAGAGACTGGAGAAAAAAATCAAAAAAAATAAATTTGATTTCAATGATTTCTTGGGCCAACTCAACCAAATACGCAAAATGGGTGATGTCAAATCATTGATGAACATGATACCGGGCATGAGTAAAATGACCAAAGATATAGACATCAATGACAAAGATTTCAACAAGGTAGAGGCCATCATATTGTCCATGACACCTAAAGAAAGATCAAATCCGGAACTGCTGAATATGTCCCGTAAAAAAAGAGTGGCTACGGGCAGTGGGAAGAGCATTCATGAAGTCAATATGTTTATCAAACAATTTGATCAGATGCGCAAGATGATGCATATGATGAGCAAGTCCAAAGGAATGGATAGATTTATGCAGGGGATGCCCAATATGCCTAAGAGATAAGATCCGTGTATAATCCCCTTCCGATTTTATTGAAAATTAATTTTTGGAGAGAATATTAAAGATAAATCTGAGGATTTTGATTTAGGAACTCTTAAAGTTCTCAACTTTAAAATGAGAAATTTCGCCTTACGAAAAGACTCATCAAACAAAAAATAGGTATCATGGCAGAATTAGGAAAACTCGCTTCGTTGACGATCAATAGGCTGACAGACTTTGGATTTTTTCTGGATGGTGAAGAGCTGGGCGAAATATTGATGCCCAAAAGATACATCACTCCAGATATGAAAATAGGCGATAAGGTGGATGTATTTATATTTTTGGATGGTGAAGAACGAATAGTGGCTACCACGGATCAGCCAACTGCCCAAGTAGATGAATTTGCTTACATGAAGGTCAGCAAGGTCGAAACCATTGGGGCTTTTTTACATTGGGGGGTTACCAAAGAGTTATTGGTGCCATTCAGTGAGCAAAAAATCAAAATGGAAGAGGGGAAGTCTTATGTTGTTTTCGTCTATATCGACAAGCTGACAGAAAGACCCACAGCCTCTATGAAATTGGAAAAATACCTGAGTAAAGAACCTGCTCCTTACCAGGTCAACGAGGAAGTGGACCTGCTCATCTGGACTAAAACTGATTTTGGGCACAAAGCCATCATCAATAATACATATCAGGGGGTACTATACCAAAATGAAACATTCAAAAGGATAGCGACAGGGCAAAACCACAAAGGATATATCAAAAAAATCAGAGAAGACGGTAAAATAGATCTTTCATTAGAGCCGATCGGATATGAGCGCATCGATGATCATGCCAGTCAGATTATGGACATATTATCAAAAGCAGGAGGCCACTTGCCCTACAATGATAAGACAGACCCCGAGGTCATCTACAAGATATTCCATATGAGCAAAAAAGCATTCAAGCAGGCGATAGGTAATCTCTTTAAACATCGATTAATCATCATCGATAAAAACGGGATATCCATTTCTAAATAATCAAAAACAGATATTCCATTACTTTAAATC
>JBATLS010000525.1:0-8862 GCA_049289435.1 Saprospiraceae bacterium
CGGTATATACAATACTTTGGCTCGACTTCAGTTTGAACTTCTATAATCAGACGGGTGTTACTCATATTGAAATATCATTGAGAGGCATTCATTTACAAAATTAAAAATTATGAAATTGCGAAATACATGGGTTCTCTTCCTCCTGATGTCTATCGGATATGCCGCCAATGCACAATTTGGGTATGGTTTTACAGTGTCGAATGACCTATATCATCGATACGTCAACCCAAAAGATGATAAAGCGACCTCAGCATCCGCTGGTAGTGCTATACTAAATCTCGGTATAGGACCAAAAATATGGATAGGTAGCAAATCGTTTTCCTTTTCGGCCGAATCACAGGCATTGATCGGTATCTTTGGCTTGTCCACCAGCGAATATAAAGGTATGGGCACACTCGCCATCCCAGTCATTGCCAAACTCAATTTCAAGGGTCTGAGCACTTTTGACAAAGAAGGAAAATTAGGCCCCAGTATCGGAGGCGGTATTCAATTTAATCGTACGGAATTGTATGGTGTATCAGATGATTTTGCATCCAAAGGATTGGAAAGGACGTTTTTTAAGACCTTCATCATCCAAGCAGGATATGGATTTGGCTTGAGTGGATTTACCACCCATGGTTTTGTGAGATATGGGTTTCATCCCGATGAAAAGACCAGTACACTCAATATTGGAATCCAATTTGACTTCAATGTACCGATGCTTAAGAAAATCACCAATCCAGAAAGCGAGCTATAATCCACCATCGCTAAATGAAAATTAATCCAGCCATTTCTTTAGTCCAGTACAATACTTTTGGACTAAGTGTTGCTCACAAAGGCCTCATTCATATCCATAATGAGGATCATATTTATGAAGTATTGACGGAAGGTCTTGCTCCGATAAAAATCTTAGGTGGTGGTTCCAATATATTGCTGACCGGAGATTTGGACTGCTATCTGCTCCACAACCAAATCAAAGGAATCAATATCGTGGACGAAGATGAACATAGTACTTTGGTCGAAGTCGGTGCAGGTGAACCATGGCACCAACTGGTACTCTGGTCTCTTTCGCACGATCTGGGAGGCATCGAAAATCTATCCCTCATACCTGGTAGCGTAGGGGCAGCACCTATGCAAAATATAGGCGCCTATGGTGTCGAGCAGGAAGCGTGCTTCCATAGCCTGAGAGCCATACATCTGGAGACGGGAGTTCGTACAGTGTTTTATAAAGACGATTGCCAGTTTGGGTACAGAGAGAGCATATTTAAGCACGAATCCAAAGATCAGTACTTCATCACGCACGTGTGCTACCTACTGCACAAAAAGCCCCACGTCCTACATCTGGACTATGGTGCTATCAGAGCAGTACTTGAAGCAAAAGCCATCCCCTATCCTACCATACAGGATGTGTCCACTGCGGTGATCGATATACGCACCTCCAAGCTCCCTGACCCGAAAGTGGTGGGCAATGCTGGCAGCTTTTTTAAAAATCCTGTTATTTCATTGGATCATTTCGAAAAATTGAAATCAACATATCAAGGCATTCCTAGTTATCCGGTGAGTACTACTGAAGTGAAAGTACCCGCAGGATGGTTGATAGAATCGGCTGGATATAAAGGCATGAAGCGAGGCCATGCAGGTGTGCACAAAGATCAGGCCTTAGTACTTGTCAATCACGGAGGTGCTACTGGCAAAGAAATATACGCCTTGGCGATGGATATCAAATGTCAGGTTGTCACACAATTTGGCATAGACATCTCCCCAGAAGTCAATGTTTGGTGAGAAGCCTTGCTTTTTTGATAGAATAACTAATGAGCTGGAGGGATTTATAGCAAATCATATCAAAATTATATAATTAATGAATGCTAAATATGAAGTATCAAATTTTTGACTATATAGATTCAGTTGATGTCAGGTATATATTACAAAATCCCTGGAGTTTGACTGCCAGCGAGTGGCCACTTGGAGACGATACACAACTTGATGAATCGTTGAGATGGATCAACAAAAAACTGGAACTGTGCCAAAAAGATGGGTTTATCACCATATGGAAGACGACCGAGGGTCAGGCTATAGCACTACTTGGATTCTATATGGTAGGTATAAAAAAATATGAGACCTTTTTTGTCGCCAGTAGTCATATGGATGCACATGCCATTAAAATTAGTATAGATCTTCGGAAGATATTGAAGGAAAAAGAGTCCACGCAATATCAGGGTTGCACTTGCAGATTGTACTCTGCGTCCCTTCATCCTAAGCAAGTCGATTGGTTCAAATTTATTGGATTTACCTACTTACCCAAACAAAATATAGGTAATAACCGATGCTTCGAATACAAATCGATATCAGAAATTTAAACTACTGCTTTATTAGGTGATAATAAAAGGATGAAGGACGAAGGATCAAGGATCAAGGATGAAGAAACATTAGCACTTAAGCACATTTACAAACTAGCACATTCAACATTTAAAATAAATAGAAATTTAGTGGTAAGGCTATGGAATTCCGTTGCTTCAAAATTATATTCTTTTTTATTTACTAAAACTACATATTAAACCGTATCGTTTATGAAAAAAAATAATATAATAACGTATTTTAGTTAAAGGGTTTACAATTATTTTGATTAACTTTACAATCTATTAAATAACCAAAAAATCAAACATCATGTGCGGATCAAAACCTACGGTCAACATCTTAATTGGAGCGACCATCAAAACACCTTACCCACCAGTGATCACAGACGGGGTCAATATTTCGACTACTGAAGAAGGTGATGAAAATTTCACCACATTAGTTTCGTCTGGTACCACAATTATTTTTAAAAAAACTGGCGACATCAGTGACATTACTACCATAGCTTACAGTGGAGAATCAGAATTATTCAGCACCCTTCCTTCCCAACAAAGCGATGGATCATGGAAAGGTGTCATTGGTTCATTTCCAGTCAATACTGAAGAAACGTATAGCATCAGCTATGTAGTCAATAAACAAGTGTACACACAGGATCCAAAAATTAGATTAAACCAATAACACTTTCATACTTGTGAGAAGGAGTATCTTCTTAGTAATCATAGGTTGGATCTTCCTGATGAAACTTGATATACATGCTCAGGATGGGAAACTGATAGATAGCTTGACTATTACTTATGATGAAGGTAAGCTATCAGGTGATGAGAAACTGGAGCTACTCCGCAATTTGGCTTTTAATACCAGCAATGATATTAATCTCTCTATCAAGTATGCAAATGAGTTGATTGATTTGGCTCAAAGCAGTAAAAATTATTTATATCTGTACAGGGGCTATAGTCAGAAAGGACAATCTTATCGCCTTTCGGGTGATTTCTCTAAAGCTCTTGGTGCGTTTATAAAAAGTAGTGAAGCCGCTTCGAAAATCAATGATAAATCCTACGAGGGGGGTGCTTACTTAACCATTGCTGATGTCTATTCAGAAATCGGCAATACCGCCAATGCCGAAAACTACTATACCAAATCTATATCCATCCTTAGGAAAACAGAGGACTCACTGTCGCTAGCATCGGCACTATTGAATGCCGGAGATGATGCATTTACCCAAAATAAATTAAGTAAGGCCTTAAGTTATTTTGAAGAATCTGGTCAGTTGTATGACCAGTTAAATTACCCAATAGGAAAGGCATACACTCTTGGAAATCTAGGCATGGTATATGCAAAATCAGGTCAAGACGATCAGGCAGAGCAATATATTAATAACGCTTTGTTGATTTTGGAGGAGCTCCAAGACTATTATGCCATTGCCGATTACCTCACATATATGTCGGATATCTATCTCCGCCGAAAAGATGTTTCAGCAGCCATAAATTATGCCCAAAGAAGTTTGAATTTGGCCATGCAATACGGATTGAAAGAACAAATAAGTAGCTCAAACTTGACACTTTCTGGCATTTATGAACAATTGGGAAATCAGGAGGCGTCACTCAAACATTACAAAGAATATATTATTTACAGAGATAGCATCATCAATTTGGAAAACATCCAACGATTGGCAGATCTGCGCACAAACTTTGAGGTTTCACAAAAACAAACCGAAGTAAATCTCTTGGAGCAAAAAAGAAAAAATCAACAGTTTTTAACCTTTGGCATAGCCTCTGCCTTGATATTAATGGTCATTTTAGCTGTACTATGGTATCGTCGGTATCTATTTATTGGAAAAACGAAGAGAGTGATCGAAGAAGAACGCGATAGATCAGATCGTCTTTTGCTCAACATACTCCCAGAGCAGACTGCTTCAGAATTGAAACTCCATGGTAAAGTAAAAGCCAAAAAATACGAAGCAGTCACTGTGCTATTTACAGATTTTAAGGGATTTACGAGCTACTCTCAAAACTTATCACCAGAAATCCTAGTCGAAACCATAGATTTCTATTTCTCAAAATTTGACTCGATTATTGAAAAATATAGACTTGAAAAAATCAAAACCATAGGAGATTCATATATGTGCGCCAGTGGATTGCATCATAACGAGACGGATCATGCTCACAAAATGATCCTAGCTGCAATAGAAATAGCCACATTTGTAGAAGAAACTAAAAATGATAAAGCGATCAATGATAGGACATTTGATATACGAATCGGGGTCAACTCAGGACCTGTGGTAGCAGGAGTCGTAGGTATCAAAAAATTTGCCTTTGACATCTGGGGTGATACTGTCAATGTAGCTTCCAGGTTGGAGTCCATGTCCGAACCAGGGAGGATAAACATCAGCGAGAATACTTATGAATTGATCAAAGACCAATGGACATGCGAATACAGAGGCGAAATCGATGTAAAAAACAGGGGTAAAATAAAAATGTATTTTTTGAATGCTTAGCAAAACATTAATTTGACAAACAATACGTTCAAAAATAAAACTAAAGATATGACGAGATTTAAACATGTCAAACATACACTATCTCTCCTATCCTCTTTAGATTTTCCATATCAACTTTGGTTGCCCAGCTGAAACTCATAAATGGAGTCATCACATATTCCCCTTTTGAAGATCGTACTTGGATCGATATTTTGTCCAATATTTTTATAAAATGGCTCTTTATTAGAAATTTGGCTGGATTTGCCTCCCCGCAATGATATTTTCTTATTTTTTTTTCGTCAAACTTGATATGATATCGAGTATCCGGGATATATAGTTCTATCAGTAATTCATGCTCCTCTTTTGTGACCGAGATCAATCCTGGCTTTTGTGTCCAATCAAACAATACAATGACCAAGATGACAGAAATCGGATAGATATACAGCATAATTTCTAATATTGGGTTGGGGTAAAAGTAGTTGACTCCTGCTACAGAAAAAACCCAGATGATCACAGAAATCAATAGATACTTTCTATAAGTGACATATTGCTGAAACCAAATCAAGTTAGATACTTTTGTCATGTATGAAAAACTAATGGAAAGTAAACTAAAAACATAATGAAATTAGGGAAGATATTGATCCGATACAAAAAATACTTGCCTGAAAGACTGACTATTATAATCAAAAGAAATTAAATTGCGAAAAATATTAATTTTAATACGTTCAAAATCAAACGATTAAAATTATATATTTTTGCAATTTAATTTACTTTAAGTATAATATGGTAAAAGTTCCTTTGAGACAAACCAATTTTCAACAATAACGTATCAATCTAAACATTCTGATCGGGGATCATGTTAGAAATCAGCCCAGAATATTCTAAATTTTTAAAAGCTCATTTGTGATTTCTCTTTTATTTTTTTGATTTTTTTATAACTTACATATCCAAATACTAAAATAAATAAGCCCATTGTAGCAAAATAAATCTTTTGATTTGTCTTGCGAAATTCAAGATATTCAGTGGAATTTTTCCAACTAAATGTGCTGATATCAGGACTGAATAAATGCTCAGTATTCCAAATCATTGGTAATCCAGCATTTAGCACTCCAACAATAGGGATAAATATAATGAAAAAGAATAGACGCATTTGAATCGGGATTTTTCGTATAAACGAGATTAAAACTACAATATAAACTGTAGAAAATATCAGCGCATAAAATAAATCATTAGCAGTACGATTCAATTGTCGCAATAAAAAAGGTTCAATATCTGGATTGGTGAAATAGGTAATGGGAAGTCTGTTCGTAATTATCCATAAAAAAATAATTACAACATTAACAAAAATAAAAATTAATACCGATTTCTCTGGAGAGTAAGTTTTTGTATTCATCATTCAAATTTTAATAAAAATATTTTAGAAAACTCATTACCTTTTTTAAAATCAAAAATCATATCCTGACTGCATCCACTTGATGGACTTCTATCAGACTCACTTCTTTTGGTCGGTCAATCACATAAAAATACAGGGTCATCCCAAGAGAAACAAGTAAATACAATACCATCAGTTGATTGCCGAACGTCCACATATCTTCCATCCCAAACCATGACCACTCCATGGACATCATCATACCAAGCCCAATCAACACTTTAATGACTTCTGCCGCAACTCCCAAAATGCTTCCATCCATCAGACTGGTGTATGCAAAAATACTCACGAACAGAAAAAATCCGTAACTGAATATATAAAATGGAGCAATATCTCCGATACGATTGAAAAAATACATCATCAGGAGCAAAGTGATTAAAAATTGTGTCCCCGACCAAATCTTAAATGACAAGGAAGATTCTGTTTCGTACTTTTCTCTGTGATACACATCGCTGATATAAGGGACAGGATATTTCCTTTGTACATCATCAGGACGCCATCCGGTAGGCATCCACCAAATCCTGCACTTATCCCACCATGATCGGGCTCTCCAAGCATCTTTGATGAGCAACCACAGATGCTGATAGTTGATGAGCCAGGGATTCCATGTTTTCACTGCCCTGGTCACGCCATACACTGGAGGTATTTCTGCTATTTCCTCTTGAAAAGTACCGAATAGTTTATCCCAGATGATAAAAATCTGACCATAGTTTTTGTCCATATATTCACTATTGATGGCATGGTGCACTCTATGGTGTGATGGTGTGACTATGATGTGTTCTAAAACTCCCATCCGACCTATCAATCGGGTATGATACCAAAATTGAGCAAATAAATGCAAAGGAGCTACTACTGCAATGACGCCAGGAGACACCCCCAGCAAGGCCAATGGAATCAAGGTAAAAGTAAAAATCGCAAATATTTCGGATACCGATTGTCGCAAAGCGCAGGACAGATTGAACTCTTCACTGCTGTGGTGAATGATGTGTCGATTCCAAAACAAATTGAACTCGTGACTCCATCTATGTATCCAATATCCCGAAAAATCAAGCCCAATCCACGTCAATATATAAACCCAAATCGTAGAAGTCAACGATACAACCGTCATGTGATCTACCAACCAGCCATAACTAATGACCACGACACTCAATCCCAACACGTCTTTGATCACATTGGTCAGACCAGAACTGAGACTTGAGATGGTATCAAAGATGCGATTGACTTTGAGATGTACAAAGCAACTTGCCCCATATTCTATCATGATTAGTACAAAAAAAGCGGGGACAGCATAATTGAGTATTTTAGCATATTCTTCCATGCTTCATTTATATTTTATATTGTTATTGCAATGATTCATTGACATACTCTCCTTTGAACTGACCTATGTGGATTTCGCTGGCACGAATCAATCTCTGCTGGATGATATAATTGTACAATCCTATGGAAAAAACCAACAGAGAAATCACATAAAAAACGATTTCTATAGCCAAATAATCGCTGACATGAAATAAATTTCTGATGGTAAGGGCAGCCATCAGAAAATACATCGAAGTCCTTAGGAAGGATAAAAAAGTAGTTTGATTGGCCAAAATAGTCCTTTGTAGTGCCAATTTTTCCCTAAGTATCAGATCTTTATTTATTTTTTCTTTTTCTGCCATAAGTATAAGTAAATACAGTCCTATTTATTGGATTGCCAATAACTTTTGGCACTCTCGCACAATGGAAACTCTTTTCCGAATTTAGTATCCATCACGGGCTGCCCTGCCGTCAGATTTAATGGGATATGTCCTGACCATACATCGCTTTCTTTATCTTCATCTCCTTCGGGACCACCTTGACGGATTTTGACTGAAGCACTTTCTACCTGTAATCTGATGACGATGGTAGCTTTGAGTTCATTGTCAGAACCTACAGATACTTCATCCCATCTACCTTTAATTATGTTTTCAGTGATGATTTTGAGGGCATTCATTTTTTCCTCCTGATCATCCACCAGACTCGCTTCGCCAAATAATACAGCTGATCTATAATTGGCCGATGTATCATACAGTGTCCTCGCCAATACAATACCATCCAAGTGGGTCACCCCGACACAAATGGTCTGACCATCAGTGATCTGACGCAACATAAAATTTTTGGAAGAGCCGTGAAAATACAATTGATCACCGTGTCTGCCATAAGCAGTAGGAATCATCCTCACCTGGCCTTCGTACTGAAAAGAGACATGGCACAGAAAACCAGCATCCAATACTTCGTATAGTGCATCTTCATCATATACTGCTCGATTGGCTCCACGGGTGATTTTATTAAATTTCATACTGACTTTATAAATTTTACATAAAACTGGATTAACTACCTGAGCAAAGATAATAAAATCAGGAAATTCTCAACATAATAATTCATGGGTGTAAAACAGATCCCACCCACTTCATGCCCCTGCCTACTGCGTTAGACAGGGATACTCTGGAAAGTTATCATATTTGTGCAATCTGTTATACGCACATTATTCCTCACCACGAAGGCGTTTGTCTTGTCTTTGGGCCAACTTCACAAAAAATTTGATGAGATTGACGATAGACAAAAACACTAAGTAACCAAAAGTAAATACGAAGTACAGCCATCTGACTGA
>JBATLS010000526.1:0-6361 GCA_049289435.1 Saprospiraceae bacterium
AACCTTCATTTATTAATTCAAAATACTTGCTACACTTTGTTAAACAGATTTGATGGGGCGAATATTGCAAAAGTTGTT
Organism: Saprospiraceae bacterium; assembly: GCA_049289435.1. Classification (GTDB taxonomy): domain Bacteria; phylum Bacteroidota; class Bacteroidia; order Chitinophagales; family Saprospiraceae; genus OLB9. Next base: position 79 of record JBATLS010000526.1, read on the forward strand.
AATAAAATATTAAATTAATTATATATTTATCATCCAATTTTGTAAATTATTGATTTTGTGGACATATTATATTACAATTCATAATTACTTATAAGTTACACACAAAAATACTTGGTTTTTTCAATGTTGATAAGTCATCATATTAATACTACTATTATTTCTTAGTTCATTTGATACCTCAAAATGCTATCTTTGCATCACAATAAATCTGGTGTATGATATCCGCTAAAAATATAAAAAAATCTTATGGTGATATCCATGTCCTAAATGGTATCGATATAGAAATCCCACAAGGCCAGATCATTTCAATCACTGGAAAGTCAGGAGCTGGTAAGAGTACCCTCCTTCATATATTGGGTACACTGGATAAAGCTGACTCGGGAAGTCTATCTATTTGTGATCAAACTATAGAAAGCCTCAATGAAAAAAACTTAGCCAAATTCCGAAACGAAAACATAGGATTTGTATTTCAATTTCACCATCTCCTTCAGGAATTTACAGCGATCGAAAATGTGTGTATCCCGGCATATATAGCCCAAAAAAACGCATCGGAGACTATCAAGAAGGCCAAAGAACTTTTAGACTATCTGGATCTTGGTCAACGGATATATCATAAGCCGAGTCAACTGTCAGGAGGAGAAGCACAAAGGGTAGCAGTAGCCAGAGCATTGATCAACAACCCTGCCGTGATACTTGCAGATGAGCCTACTGGCAATCTGGATAAAGCAAGTTCAGAAAATCTTCATCAGTTGTTTTTAAAATTACGCAAAGATTTTAATCACTCATTTGTCATAGTCACGCACAATGCCGATCTGGCCAATATCAGTGATCATATCATCCAGCTGGAAGATGGTCTCATCTTTTCTTCGCCTACTTAAATAATGGTAAAATTTATATTAACCTATTTTGTTATACGACTTATACTTAAAGTAAATTAAATTGCAAAAATTTTAGATTTTAATCGTTTGATATTGAACGTATTAAAATTAATATTTTTCGCAATTTAATTTTTTTTGACTATAAGATGACATACTGATAGATTAAATTTTTTTTTCATATATTTGCGGATTATTCCAGTGATATAATAGTGTCAATGAATACAGACAATCTGCACAATGATCCATCACATGACAGCGGCGAGCTCATCACCCTGAATGGTATGTATAAAGAATATTTTCTTGATTATGCGTCCTACGTGATACTCGAGAGAGCAGTGCCCGATATCGATGATGGTCTAAAACCCGTACAAAGGCGCATCCTGCATGCCATGAAAGAAATGGACGATGGCAGATTCCATAAAGTGGCCAATATCATAGGACAAACTATGCAATATCACCCTCATGGAGATGCCGCCATAGGTGCAGCCTTAGTGAATATGGGACAGAAAGACCTGCTGATCGACTGTCAGGGCAACTGGGGAGATGTGAGTACTGGAGATTCTGCGGCTGCCCCGAGATATATAGAAGCACGTTTAACAAAATTTGCCCTCGAAGTACTCTTCAATCCTCAGACCACCGACTGGCAACTTACCTATGATGGCCGAAAAAAAGAACCCATTACCCTTCCGGTAAAATTTCCATTAGTACTTTCTCAAGGGGTAGAAGGTATAGCAGTCGGGTTATCGACCAAAGTACTTCCACACAATTTTATAGAACTTATCAAAGCATCTATAAAAATTCTCGAGAATAAAAAAGTCAAAGTGTATCCAGACTTTCAGACGGGAGGTATGGTCGATGTGACAGATTATCAGGATGGGCATAGAGGTGGCAAGGTCAAGATCAGAGCAAAAATGGTACAAGTGGATAAAAACACGCTGAATATCATTGAGCTTCCTTACGGGGTGACGACCAATACTATGATAGATTCAATCCTCAAGGCTAATGATAAAGGTCAAATAAAAATTAAAAAAATCCAGGACAATACTGCCAAAGATGTAGAAATTCAGCTCGAACTGATGCCGGGCGTCTCTCCTGATGTGACCATTGATGCCTTATATGCTTTTACGGATTGTGAGATATCTTATTCGCCCAATGCATGTGTCATAGTGGACAATAAACCTATGTTTCTATCAGTGCCAGAGATACTCCACATCTCTACTATGCAAACCAAAGAATTGCTCAGGCGAGAGCTGGAAATCAAAAAAGGAGAGCTCGAAGAAAAATGGCATCAGGCAAGCCTTGAAAAAATATTTATAGAAAATCGTATATATCGCGATATAGAAGAGTGCGAAAGCTGGAAGGAAGTCATCATTACCATAGATAATGGTCTTAAAAAATATGTAGCGACCCCATCTGACCCATTGGTTGCTGGAGATCATCGCCTCTTGCTCATGAGAGATGTTATAGAAGAAGACATCGTCAAATTGACGGAGATCAAAATCAAACGCATCTCAAAGTACAATAAATTTAAAGCTGATGAAATGATGCTTAACCTACTTGCCGAACTGGAGCAGGTAAAGTACGATCTCCTCCATCTGACAGAGTTTGCCATAGATTACTTCGAGCGATTGCTGGACAAGTATGGCAAGGGGCGGGAAAGAAAAACAGTCATCACTTCATTTGAAACCATAGAAATAAAAGAGGTAGTCGCCAATAACGCTAAACTTTATGTAGATCGCAAAGAGGGTTTCATCGGTATGGGTATGAAGAAAGACGAATTTGTATGTGATTGCCCGGATATTGCGGATATTATTTCTTTTACCAGGGATGGGATATTTAAGGTGGTAAAGATTGCTGACAAAATCTTTGTCGGAAAAGACATCTTGCATACCGAAGTATGGTTGAAGTCTGACGATAGGACGACGTACAATATGATCTACCTGGACGGAAAAACTGGCAGGGCATACGCCAAAAGATTCAACGTCACTGCCATCACCAGAGATAAGGATTATGACTTAACACAGGGCAGCAAAGGTAGTAAAGTCTTGTATTTTACGGCTAACCCCAATGGTGAGTCGGAGATAGTCAATATCCAGTTATCGCAAGGAAGCACCGCCAAAAAGAAAGTTTTTGATTTCGATTTTGCAGATCTGGCCATCAAAGGGCGCAGTTCACAAGGCAATATTGTGACGAAATATCCTATCCGCAAAATAACTCAGGTGTCTGTTGGCAAATCATCGCTGGGTGCTATGCAGATTTATATGGATGAGGTCAGTGGCAGGCTCAATCAGGATGAAAGAGGCAAGTATTTAGGGGCTTTTGATACAGGCAGCAAACTGTTAAGCATATATAAAGATGGCAGCTATGAAGTCAATGAGCTGGATCTAAATAAAAAATATGATGTAAATAATATTGTGGAAATAGGCAATTACACCGAAGATTCTGTCATCTCAGCGGTATATTATGATGGAGAAAAAGGATGGACCATGGTCAAAAGGTTTAAGATCGAAACCAGCACCTTTGATCAGAAATTTACCTTTATCCCTGAGACGAGTGGTACCAAACTATATTTGGCATCCATGGCAGTAGCGCCTAATGTCAGTTACACTTACAACGTCGGTAAGACCAAGGAGTCCAAAGAAATATTGTTGTCTGATTTTATCGATGTCAAAGGCTGGAAAGCTTTGGGCAACAAACTCATTGATGCTAAAATCACCAAAATAGAACTCTTCACCTCGGTAGAGGGTGATTCGGATACAGCTGATGATTCGGAAGATGCTCCTTTAGTTGATATCAAAGAAAATGTCAAAGAAAGGAATACTGAAGATAAACCTTCTCCCCCGTCAGACATTAAAAATGAAATCAAAAAGAAAGATGATACGTCTGCTACTTCTGATCAATCCGACAAGGCAAAAAAATCAGGGCTAAAGCCAGGTGATACCATTGAGTTTGATTTTTAGGTTTAAGGGAGGAAGGTAGTGGAAATGTTCATGCAACAGTCAAGCTTCCAATAATTTTTTGTCGTATTAATTATAACTCTTCGCCATAAAAAATAAAATTTCTAAACTCCTCCAACGAAGTAGATGTTTATGTGTTATACTCACCTAACTTCAAATTTTTACCTACTTTTGTAATACCTATTTATTTATTTTAAACCATTAACCCTTTATCTATATGGAATTCGAATTGACAGAAGATCAACTGGCTGTAAAAGAAGCCGCCAGAGAATTTACTCAACAAGAGCTTCTGCCGGGAGTCATCCATCGGGACAGAGAAATGCAGCATCCCACCGAACAAGTGACAAAGATGGCTGAAATGGGATTTATGGGTATGATGGTTTCTCCTACTTATGGAGGTGGAGGGATGGATACCCTCTCTTATGTTTTGGCTATGGAAGAGATTTCCAAGGTGGACAGCTCTTGTTCAGTGATCATGTCGGTCAACAATTCGCTCGTATGTTGGGGGCTGGAAGAGTACGGTACTAAATCCCAAAAACAAAAATACCTCCCGCTACTTGCATCTGGCGAATGGATAGGTTCATTTTGCTTATCCGAACCCGAAGCCGGAAGTGATGCCACCAGTCAGCGTACTACCGCCATCGATATGGGAGACCATTACTTGCTCAATGGTACAAAAAACTGGATCACCAATGGAGGTAAATCATCCCTACACATAGTCATAGCTCAAACCCATCCTGAAAAAGGTCATCGTGGTATCAATGTACTTATCGTAGAGTCATCATGGTCAGGAGTCACCATAGGTGCTAAAGAAGATAAGCTCGGCATTCGGGCATCAGATACACACACCATTATGTACACAGATGTAAAAGTTCCAAAGGAAAATCGGATCGGAGAGGATGGTTTTGGATTTAAATTTGCCATGAAAGTATTGTCTGGTGGTCGTATTGGGATTGCTGCTCAAGCATTAGGTATCGCTTCAGGAGCTTACGAACTATCTGTGAAATATGCCAAAGAAAGGGAAGCCTTTGGTAAGCCAATTAGTCAGCATCAAGCCATCGCATTTAAACTGGCTGATATGGCCACTGACATCGAAGCCGCCAGATTATTGGTATATCGTGCAGCTTGGATGAAGGATCAGGGTTTGGATTATACATCTGGAGCAGCCATGGCCAAACTTTTTGCATCTGAAGTAGCGATGAAACATACGGTCGAAGCGATTCAGATACTCGGAGGCTATGGTTATGTCAAAGAATACCATGTAGAGCGACTCATGAGAGACGCCAAGATCACCCAGATCTACGAAGGTACTTCAGAAATGCAACGGATAGTCATCAGTAGAAATATACTCAACGGTCAATTATACGAACCTATTTGGAAAGCAGAACCAATTTGAAAAGTAATAAAAAGAGTTTGACGGGCAATTCATTACACTTGGGCACCTTTGCGGGCATCCCAGTCAAAGTACACTGGACCTTTGGTCTCCTGATACTATTTGTGATATATACCACATTTTCTAATGGTTGGAAGATGGGGCAAAGTGTAGGATTTATAGTTTATGTACTTGCCCTTTTTCTTTGTGTAGTTTTGCATGAGTATGGGCACGCATTGACTGCTCGTAGATTTGGTGTAGGTACTCAGGATATTTTGCTCTCCCCTATAGGTGGAGTAGCCAGACTGCGCAGCATGCCCGATAAGCCCATGGAAGAATTTTTTATTGCCATCGCTGGCCCCTTAGTCAATGTGGTGATCGGCTCTGTTTTGGCCATCATTTTGTTATTGTCCACAGGGATCATTGAACCTGATCTGGTCAATTGGCAGTTTGATGATCCCATTGAATTGTTACGATTCATTACGTATATGAACTTTGCTTTGTTTTTTTTTAATCTGATCCCGGCTTTCCCGATGGATGGTGGAAGAATACTCAGATCGTTGTTAGCTGCAAAGATCGGAAAAGTGAAAGCGACTCGTATTGCATCTTTTATAGGAAGGGTGATAGCAATCGGCTTTGTCATTTTTGGCATATTCAACCAACAAGTCATTCTGGCACTTATCGGTTTGTTTATATTTACGATGGCTGGCAAAGAATACGATCAGACCAAGATCATGTCTATCATCAAGGATGTCAAAGCTGGCGATATCATGAGAACAAAATTTTCAAGACTGCACTTAAGCGATTCTTATACATCAGTGATAGAAAAGTACTACCGGGAAGGCGAACAAAATTTTCTTGTATTCGACTCATTGGGATATTTATCAGGTACTGTTCCCGAACTTTTTATAAAGGATATTATCAAAAATAATACCTCTGACAAATCTGTCCAGCAGATGATGTCATCCAAAAAGGCCTTTGCATCTGCAGCTGATACTCTTATAGACATCATCGAAAAAATGAAAAAAGAAGGGGTGGCAATTGTTGCCATTACTGATGATTCCAGTATAGTTGGA
>JBATLS010000527.1:0-14434 GCA_049289435.1 Saprospiraceae bacterium
TTGAAACCAGTGGCAATTGAAAATGGACATTGCATTCAACAATTTTATCAAATTTTGCCGCAATATAATTTTGCGAATCATCACACTTTTTTCCATATTTCTTTGACTCGGGGTCTGGTGTTCTGAAGTTAATTGAAGATAGACAACATGTATAGCAATTTTATCCATTAAAACTGCATTAATATTTTGAGAACGATTCCCCTTTCATCTTATTTTATTTTTACTGAGTCTAGTGTTCTGAGATAGGTTAAATTGATTAGCTGGATTCAAATAGCATGATAGTATTAAGGTACTATATTTAAAAATTCACCTTGACTGCGTGATCAAACTTTCTCATCATTTCATATAAGGTTTCCCCCAAAAGTTCCTTTTGAATCTCAAGAGAAATCGCTTCATTATTTCCATGACCCTTTTGATTGAAGTCATGACCTCTGGTATTTATACAATAGCCCGCAAGTATTATGCCAAGGGTGAAGACTATGGCAGGTAATCTTTTGCTGTATGATTTACTCCATTTTATCACAATAAGAATGATGTTAATAATAGTCACACTCATGGCAATTAAAAAAATATCATAATTATTCCACCACCATATCTGCCCTGAACCTCCTACATATTCTGAAGAAGGCCAAAGCAGATTTATGCCGCTCCAAGATCCACCTGGTGTAGGCATATCTTCAATCATATGTAAGCAATAACCGCACAAGAAACTGAATGACAAATATTTAGCTAGTTTTTCTTTAACCAAAATTGTTCGGTTGAGGATCAAATATATCACTGAACTTAGTATTAAAGCAGCTACAAAAGAATGCATAAATGCATGATGTGAATACCAATATTTACCAAAATATATATTTCTGCCTGTATCATGGAGCGATAGCCAATTTCCCACTGTATTGTCAAATCCTGACCATAAACTAAAGGCATCCAGATCTGGTAAAGCGCCACCCAGACACCCCATGAAAAGGATGTAAAACTTCTGTTGCAAAGGGAGTTCGATCTGTGAAGCTATCACTGTAGCTATTGCTAAACCCGAAGTGGTATGAGTGATTATATCCAAAGTGCTTTTGAATTACTTAATAAAAACTTGATTGGCGTACATATTATTTTCAATCATGAAAATTAAAATATGAATTAAGCAAATCTGCGAAATTACTCTTTGACCACCAAATTGATCATTCTTCCTGGCACGACAATGACTTTTATCACCACTTTCCCTTCTATGTGTTTTTTAACAACATCTAATGACATGGCTATATTTTGAATTTCCCCAACAGATAGTTGAGCAGAAACATTAGCTACGTCTCTTTTTTTACCATTGATACATACAGGATATTCTACAGTGTCAGAAACCAAGTATTTTTCGTCAACCATTGGGTATTGAGAGATATGAACTGAACTGCTATGACCCAGCATTTCCCATAATTCTTCAGCGATAAAAGGCGCAAAAGGTGCTAACAAGATTGTGAGCGGTTCTAATATTTCCCTTTTATTACACTCCAGACGTTTTAATTCGTTGACGCAAACCATAAATGCACTGATACAGGTATTGAATGAAAGTCGTTCTATGTCCTCAGTCACTTTTTTGATGGCCGTGTGAAGTGTTTTGTATTCATCATTTGTTGGAATAGTTGTAGAAATTTCCCAACCTTTTTCAGAATAGAATAGACTCCAGAACTTTCTTAAAAATCGGTTGACTCCATCTATCCCTTTAGTATCCCAAGGTTTGGACTGCTCTATAGGGCCTAAAAACATTTCATACATTCTGAAGCAGTCAGCACCATATTTAGATACTACTTCGTCAGGATTTTGTACGTTGTACTTGGATTTTGACATCTTTTCCTGGACAATGTTTATTGTAAAATATGCTTCACTATTATCTGGCGTGACCCAAAAGTATTTTTCCTCATTTTCTATGACATTGTATTGATGGCCTATTGTCCGACAATAATCTTCAAATTTTGAGATAGTGACTCGGTTTTGACCGTCAAGGTATTCATAAATATAGGGAAGCCTTATGGCATTACCGGCACCAGTAATACACTGGCCTTCACGATTTTTGGTATTAGAATCAGTATCTTTTAAATTGCCTATTAACATTCCTTCTCGATCATCCACACCAAACTTAAGATTCTCTGCATAATATCCATATGCAGTTATCATACCTTGATTGACCAGTTTTTTAAATGGTTCTATAGTCGGCACATGTCCTAAATCATACAAAAATTTGTGCCAACATCTGGAGTACATGAGATGACCCACGGCATGTTCAGTTCCCCCAATATATAAATCTACCTCTTGCCAATATTCCAAGGCATCTTTAGAGGCAAATTTATTTTCATTGGATGGATCCATATATCTCAAGAAATACCACGAAGAACCCGCAAATCCAGGCATGGTGTCCGTCTCTAATTCCATTGCATCCCATTGATTGACCCAAGACTCAGCTCTTGCTAATGGTGATTTTCCTCCTGATGCAGGTTGGAAATTTTCTAAATCGGGCAATTCAAGCGGTAAGTCATTTAATGTCAATGGATGTGAAACCCCATCTTGATCATATGCGATAGGAAAAGGCTCTCCCCAATATCTCTGACGGGAATAATTGGCATCTCTCAACTTATAATTTATCTTTTTCGTGCCAATTTGTAAGTCCTCTATTTTTTTAAACATCAATTCAATGGCATCTTTTACTTCCATTCCAGTGAGAAATTCTGAATTGATCATTACGCCAGTTTTATCATGAAGTGTCGATCCGGGATAATTGGTTTTATCTACCACATCGATGATCTCCAGACCAAACTTTGTAGCAAATACCTGATCTCTTTCATCATCGCTGGGGACTGCCATGATGGCACCGGTACCATAATCTTTGAGTACATATTCGCCCAACCATATAGGTATTTTTTTTCCAGTGAAGGGATTGATAGCATAAGCTCCTGTAAAAACTCCGGTCACTTCCTTGACTTCTGCCATCCGATCGATCTCCGATCTACTGCTCACATAGTCGATATATAGTTGTACTTCATCTTTCTGTTCCGTAGTGGCAATCTTTGCTACAAGGTCATGCTCTGGTGCCAACACCATATAAGTAGCCCCGAAAATAGTATCTGCTCTGGTAGTAAATATTTCTAATGGGACATCATGACCTTCGATTTCGAAAAATATTTGTGCACCTTCTGATCTGCCTATCCAGTTGCGCTGCATTGATTTTAATGCATCCGACCATTCCAAAGTATCTAAATCTCTGAGTAGTCTCTCAGCATATGCTGTAATCCGAAGGGACCATTGCATCATGGCTTTTTTCTCTACCGGATGTCCGCCTCGTTCTGAAAATCCATCTTTTACCTCATCATTGGCTAAAACTGTGCCCAAAGCTTCACACCAATTGACATAACCCACTTTGCGATATGCCAATCTATAATTCATGAGGACATCATCTTTTTGCTTAGATGTCATCTCATTCCAATCTTGCGCAGAAAAGATGGCGTCTTGAGAGTTTACAGCTACTACTTTTGAGTTTCCATCTTGAGCAAAAGAAGTTACCAACGTTTCAATAGGCATGGCTTTGTCAGCACCCAGATCGTAGTAATGATGATATAATTGTAAGAAAATCCACTGCGTCCATTTGTAATATTTAGGATCAGAAGTTTTGACTTCTCTGCTCCAGTCGAAACTCAATCCAATATTGTCCAATTGCTCTCTATAACGTTTGATATTTTCATCAGTAGATACTGCAGGATGTACTCCTGATTGGATGGCGTACTGTTCGGCAGGGAGTCCAAAAGCATCATAGCCCATTGGATGTAGCACATTAAAACCTTTGAGTCTTTTATATCTGGCATATATGTCAGAAGCTATATAACCCAAAGGATGTCCCACATGCAGTCCTGATCCGGAAGGGTAGGGAAACATATCAAGCACATAATATTTTGGTAATGAAGAATCATTATTCACCTTATATAATTGGGATTCGACCCATTTTTGTCTCCACTTCGGTTCAATATTTTCCGGATGATAATGCATAAGAAATTTTATTTTAAATACTTGATCAATGATTCGTGAACCGCAAAATTAAATATTTTTTCAAGACAACTTGAGATTCACCTGTTTCAATTGTATGAAAAATTAGAATAAATCATCTACATACCAAATTAGCAGCACTCATCCTGATATTCACACTCATTAATTTAAGTTTTTATAATAATCGTATGCGATTTAAATTTTACATTTGTCGAATGCTTTTTATTGAGCAGTTTTTCCGATTAATAAATCAATACTTATTGAATTCATTTTTTTTTATTTCTTTATTAACCTAATAAAAATGTCAAAGTTTATTTGTTTTGCTATTGTATCTTTAGCTATGTATTGTACTGGCTTGGCACAAAACACGCTACTCCTCAGAGCTCCATCTATAAATCGAGATGGTAGTTTGATCAGTTTTTCCTATCAAGGCGATATTTGGACAGTACCTTCCAAAGGCGGGCGAGCCAACAGACTCACCGTCCATGAAGCATATGAATCTAATCCGACCTTTAGTCCTGACGGAAAGGAAATCGCTTTTTCAGGTAATAGGTTTGGCAACAACGATATTTTTGTGATGCCTACAGAAGGAGGCATAGCCCGAAGATTGACCTTTCACTCTGCGGCAGACAATATTTGTAGTTGGACGGTACAGAATCAGATTATATTTTCTACTAAAAGAGAATTCGCACAGTTAGAAAGACCGAGCGAAATCTATTCTGTCAGTCCAAAAGGCGGCACTGAGGTTAGATTGACTGATTTTGTTGCGCATGATCCTATACTTTCTCCTGATGGACGATATCTGGCTTTTGTAAGAGGAGATATCAATCCTGTAGAAAGGAAAAGATACACTGGGAGCTCCAATAGAGATATCTGGATATATGATATGAAAAACAAGACTTACCACAAGACACCTGGTTTTGCCACCAATGATATATCTCCAACGTGGGGCAGCAACAATCAACTATATTTTTTGAGTAGTGTCGATGGGGAATACAATCTTTACGCACTAAAAATGGACAATAATGGGAAGGCATTAAACAAACCGGAGAAGTTGACCAATTTTAAGGATGAATCCATCCGGGCTTTCAATATATCTGGTGACGGCAGTACTATTGTGTTTGAAAAAGACCTGAATGTCTATACGATGAAAATATCCAACAAATCCGTAGAAAAGGTCAGTGTAGTGGTCAATGCAGATGAAAGATTGGACAGAGACGAGCTAAAATCATTTTCGAGCAATGCCTCTGAAATAGCCATCTCTCCCAATGGCAAATGGATGGCTTTTGCGATAAGGGGAGAAATTTTTGTCAAAGAAACTGATAAGGAGGTAAGCAGGTCTGTCAATGTCTCCAATCATCCATTCAGAGATAAAGAACCCACCTGGCTCAATGATACTACACTTTTGTTTACAAGTGATCGGGTAGGTGGCAATTTCAATCTCTTTGCAGTGAAGTCTTCGGATACCTCCGAGGTCAATATTTTTAAATCATTAAAACATGAACTCAAACAACTAACCAATACTCCTGAAAATGTAAGTAATATTACCGTCTCAAACAATGGCAAAAAGTTAGCTTACGTCAAAGGAAGGGGTACATTTATAGTGTCTGATATTTCCCCTGCCTTGGCCTTGACCAGCGAAAGAGTTTTGCATGATGGGTGGAATAGACCCAACGATCTGTCATGGAGTCCTGATGATCAGTGGATTGCATATGCACAGACGGACCTCTATTACAATCAGGAAATATTTATTCAAAATATCGATAATACATCAAAGCCTGTCAATGTCTCCATGCACCCTCGGACAGACCGCAGCCCATATTGGAGTGCTGATGGCTCTAAGTTAGGGTTTATATCAGAAAGAAGCGCTGGAAAGAGTGATGATGTTTGGTTTGTGTGGTTGAAAAAAGAGGATTGGGAAAAAGAAAGTGAAGACTGGGTCGAAGCTAAAAATGGAGGGGATGATGAAAGTGACAAACCTAAGGGGAATAAAGATAAAAAAACAGTGGCTCCTGTAATTATTGACATTGACAAAATCCATGAAAGGATAGTTCAGGTAACCAGTTTACCAGGAGACGAAAGAGATTTGGTGATCAGCAAGGATGGTAAAAAATTCTACTATACAACAGCTAATAGTGGTGCGAAAGGTAGAGATTTGTATAGTATCGGTTGGGATGGTAAGGATCTTAAAGAAATCACCAAAGGTGGCACCAATCCCAGCAATGTGATTATGGATAGGGATGGTAAATATCTTTATTACAACCGACAAGGTAATATCGGCAGAATCGATACTAAAAGTAATTCTACAGAGTCATTACCATTCAGTGCCAAGATGAAAATAGACTACAATAGTGAAAAAGAGCAGGTTTTCGAGGAAGCTTGGCGGACCATTAGAGATGGGTTTTATGATCCAAATTTTCATGGTCAGGATTGGAATGCATTGAGAGCAAAGTATAAAGAAAGATGCCTAGGAGCATCCACCAGCAATGATTTCAGAGATATGTTTAATCTAATGCTTGGCGAATTAAATTCCAGTCATATGGGACTTTCGGTGGCCGACAGAGTAGAAACATCCAAAGAATCAACAGGGCTTTTAGGTGCTGAAGTAGTACCACTAAAAGAAGGGGTAAAAGTAAAAAGGATAGTATCTGAAACACCAGCTGATAAAAAGGCAAGTCAATTGAATGTAGATGACGTGATCCTGACTGTCAATGGTGCAAGTGTGAATGAAAATGCAAATTTTTATGAACTGCTCAATGGTTTAGCAAATGAAAAAGTGCTACTCACTGTGAGAGACAAAAATAACGCCATGAGGGATGTCGTCATCAGATTGACCAACTCTATATCTACCAATCTATATCAGCAATGGGTAGAAGACAGAAGAAAATTGGTGGACAAATATTCTAATGGTCGTTTGGGATACATACATATCAAAGGTATGGATTTTGCAAGTTTTGAAGTAGTGGAGAGAGAATTTACAGCTGCCGGGTATGGCAAAGATGGTCTGATCATTGATGTCAGATATAACGGTGGCGGCTCTACCACAGATTATTTAATGACCATACTCAACTACAAGCAACATGCCTATACCATACCTAGAGGGGCCAGCAATGATTTGGAAAAGGATAAGCTTAAGTTTAGAGATTACTATCCTATCGGCGAACGATTGGTATATGCTGCCTGGACGAAACCGTCTATTGCCATGTGTAATGAAGGCAGTTACTCCAATGCGGAGATATTTTCACATGCCTACAAATCCTTAGCAATTGGAAAATTAGTCGGTCTCCCTACCAATGGATCTGTCATCTCTACTGGAGGACAAGGACTTATGGATGGGTCATTTGTCAGACTACCACTGAGAGCTTGGTTTACAAAAGCGACAGATGTCAATCAGGAGGTCGTTGGGCCAGCAGTCCCTGACATCATAGTAGAAAATGATATAGATTGGATAGCACGAGGAGAAGATAAACAACTGCAGGTCGCAGTGCAGGAATTATTGAAAGATATAAAAACACAAGGAAAGTAAAATTTGAATTTGCATAGCCCCTTAGTTATTATTTGGGGCTACGATTCTTAACTGTTTTTATTGCTGTGGTTTAAATAATTATAAGAGTATGTTTAAAATTCCATCATTTGTCTGTAAGCGGCAAATTTCATTTTATACTGCGTTATATTTTTTGTTGTAACTACCAGTTACAACAAAAAATATACCTTGTCTAAAATTAAATTTGCTCGCTTTCGCTCAAACATGAAAATTTAAACATACTCTAAAAAGCCACAGCAATAAAAAATTTATCTTAGAGACACCGGATCATGATTCACAACTGGAGCAAGATACCAAGTTGGCGACCAATTCTTTAGACACACTTTGACTTCTTTGGTAGTAGAGTGTTTTGACGCCAAGTTTCCAGGCTTCAATGATCAGTTGATTGACACTCTTTATGGGGAGACTTGCCGGAATGTTTAGATTCAAACTTTGCGCCTGATCTATATATTTTTGCCTTGCGCCGGCTTGCTGAATGATTTCCAATTGACTTATTTCTTTGAAAGTTTTGAAGACCAATTTTTCATCGTCTGTCAATTCTTCCAAGTGCATGATGCTACCATGATTAAGCATAATGCTTCTCCAGGTATCTTCATTGTCGATGCCTTTTTCAGCAAGTAATCGACGGAGATATTTGTTTTTTCGCATGAAATTGCCCTTTGACAGTCCTGCTTTGTAATAATTGCTGCTCAAAGGTTCGATGCCAGGTGAAGTCTGACCAAGGATAGACGATGACGATGTAGTAGGAGCGATGGCCATCAAGGTTGTATTTCTTTTGCCATATCCTTTCATTATCTCAGGTTCGCCATAGATTCTGGCGAGATCGCATGATGCTTTTTCAGCTTTTTCTGAGATATCTTTAAAAATAGATATATTCAACAACTTCGCTTGTAGTCCTTCAAAGGGGATCATATTTTTTTGAAGGTATGAATGCCAGCCAAGTACACCCAGACCTAGTGCTCTGTGTCTTTTTGCAAACTTATTGGCAGCAGCAAGAAAGTGGTTGTTTTCGGTCTTTGAAATGAACTCTTGAAGCACGGCGTCCAAGAAGAAAATGGCCATTTTGACGGCTTCTGTATCTTTCCATTCGTCATACAACTCCAGGTTCATGGATGATAAGCAACATATAAATGATTCGTCCGCATTCGAAGGCAGAGCAATTTCTGAGCAAAGATTGCTGGCAAAAATAGTCATCTCCTTATCTTTATAGACTTGGGGTTTGTTTCTGTTGATGTTATCTGAGAAAAATATATAAGGCAGTCCTTTCTGCTGACGGCTTTCCAGTAGTTTGGCCCAGATTTCCCTTTTCTTTCGGTCACCATCTATCATTTCCTGAATCCAATAGTCAGGCACGCATACACCTGTGAAAAGATTTTGGATGGGGCTTCCGATATTTTTAATGGTCAAAAACTCTTCAATATCAGGATGATCTATGTCCAGATACGCAGCAAATGCCCCTCGACGGACTCCACCTTGGGATATGGTATCCATGGCCGTGTCAAAAAGTCTCATGAAACTCACTGCACCCGAGCTCTTACCATTGTCAGATACGGCACTCCCTCTTGCTCTCAACTCTCCGAAATATCCCGAAGTCCCACCTCCGATTTTGGTTTGCATGATGACTTCCCCCAGTTTGTGTGTGATATCTTCTACAGAATCTGGCACATGGACATTGAAACAAGAAATAGGAAGGCCTCGCTCAGTACCCATATTTGCCCAAATAGGAGAACTTAGACTCATCCAACCTCTCTCTATCATTTCGGTAAAAGCAGGTTTTAACTCTGGTTTGAAAAGCCGTTGTGCGGCAGCTGTGGTAATCCTGTCTATAGCACCTTCTATGGTTTCGCCTTTGAGCAAATAACCTCTATTAAGGACTTGCTCACTTTCTTCGTTTACCCACCAAAGTCTTTCCTGTATCATTGTCTGCATTAAGTTTTAAGTACGGTCACCATATTATGGAGTCCACTCCAAAATGTTAATATAAGATAGAACTATATCTAAGCCCCAAATATAGGTCTCAAATATTGAACAAAAATAAGAATGTCGGCTCTTAGATATCTTGAAGTAAGTGCACCCAACTTCGAGTTTGATTTTGGGTATAATTCAAACGCTAAAAAAGATCGTCCGCTGTGATGCTTTTGTCGTGCTTGGTATATTCTACTGGTCTTTTCGCAAAGAAGTCATCTAGGCTATTGGCAAAAACTTCTTCTTCAAACCAGATCATCGGCTGATATTGTTCGTCGGTGATATGATAAATTTTTGACAAACCAATTCTTTCCATACTCTCATCAACCCTATATTTCATAAAATTGAGCAAATTATTTTTGCTCAGATTGGCTATTTCTCCATCCGAAAATATCCATTCTACGATTTCAGCTTCAATCTCAATAGATTCTTTTACGATTCGATTGATGTCAGCGAGGGCAAAAGTATCAAAAATTTCAGGATGCTCTTCTTTGATTTTATTGATGATATATATTCCGGCATTTGCATGAAGTTGCTCATCTACGGAAGTCCATGCTATGATGTTGCTCACATTTTTTAAGATGCCCCTGAAGCGAGTGAAAGAAAGAATAATGGCAAACTGACTGAAAAGTGATACATTTTCGATCAGTATAGTAAAGAGTATCAAAGCATTAAGATACTCCTTTCTGTCATTTGATTTACTCGTTGACAACACTTCAGAGAGATAATCCACTCTCTTTTTGATGACCGGTATGGTGATGAGGTGATTGAATTCATCATTGTACCCCAACACTTCCAACAATCTGGAATAAGCTTCACTGTGTCTAAATTCACACTCAGCAAAGGTACTACCCAAACCATTGAACTCCGGCTTGGGAAGGTGCAAATACAAGTTGCCCCAAAATGTCTTCACGGCAACTTCTATCTGTGCAATGGCCAATAAACTTTTCTTTACGGCCTGCCTTTCATGCTCCACAAGATGTGAATGAAAATCCTGAACATCGGCAGTGAAATCTACCTCCGAATGAACCCAAAAGGAATTGTTCATCGCGGATGTAAACTTCAAAACTTCAGGATATTCGAAGGGTTTGTAGTTGACTCTTTTATCAAAAATACTCATGTTTCAAATTAAGTTCACTCATTAATCATTGTCAGCTTAACAAATTCATACTATATTAAACATTTGTACAATATGTAAAAAATAATATTCGTATAAAAATAACTAACAATGTCTTACATATATAAGCAATAATAATGTAAGACCGCAAATATCAAAAGAGTTTCGCAAAGGAACAAATATATGGAATACAATTTTATGAAAAAATACAGATATTTTTATTTCTGCCATATTATGAGTTTGTTTTATATTATAAATATATTTAATATAAAATTTTGAAGTTGCTACTAGTTATTTTGTTTGACCAATTTTTATCTTAAATATGGGATAAATAATTACTTTTGCATTCTCCTAAAAGAAAAACATCCACTATGCGAGCTGTTGCCATTGCCTTTTTGGTCATCTTATTTTTGAACTTTGACTCTTCTGCACAAACTGGCACTGTAAGAGGTAATGTATATGAGGCCGAGACTGGTGTGCCAATTATTTACTGCAATCTTCGCATAGAAGGAACACTATTAGGAGGAACTACAGATTTGGATGGCTTTTTTGTCATCCCTAACATCCCGGTAGGCGAATATCGACTCATAGCATCTTATGTAGGTTATGATAGTAGTGCTGCCATCATCAAAATCAAACAAGGAAATGTAGTTTACCAGTCAATGACTATGGTCGAAAGTAGTATTAATCTGGGCGAAGTGTCTATATCCGCTGCCAGAGAAGTATCCAGGACCAATGTCAATATTTCCCAAATTTCAGTGTCCCAAAAACAAATTAAGGCATTACCTTCGGTAGGGGGGGAGGCTGATGTGGTACAATATTTACAGGTCATACCTGGGGTGATATCCACGGGCGATCAAGGCGGACAGATATATATCAGAGGAGGATCTCCGGTGCAGAATAAAATATTGCTCGATGGTCTCAATATATTTAACCCTTTTCACTCTATAGGATTTTATTCAGTTTTTGAGACGGAGCTCATCAGGAATGTTGATGTATTGACAGGAGGTTTTGGTGGTGAATATGGTGGTCGGATTTCAGCCATTGTGGATATCAAAACCAGGGAAGGCAACAAATCCCGCCAAAGTGGTTTCGTAAGTGGGGGGCCGTTTATGCTGAAAGGAATGGTAGAAGGGCCATTGAAAAAATTTAAACAAGGGGGATCTTCTATATCTTATGTCATGACAGCCAAAACTTCCTTGATTGACAGGACATCCCGGACCTTATACAAATATGCCGCTCCTGTCGATAGTATTGGATTGCCATTTAGTTTTAATGATTTTTATGGTAAAGTATCTTTCAATTCTGCAAATGGAAATAGGGTCAATGTCTTTGGTTTCAATTTTGAAGATACTTACGACAATCCATTATTGGCTAAAATTGGGTGGAAAAATAAAGGAGGTGGAGTAAATTTTACCCTGGTACCAAGTGGGAGCAGTATCATAGTCGATGGAGTCATTGGGTTTTCTTCATACAATGTTGGCATTACCGAAAAGAATGTAGAACCCAGGACTTCTGATATTGACGAATTGTCTGCCAATATTAATTTTTCATTTTTTGGTAATCAAAATGAAATAAAATACGGTTTGGAATTAAGAAGCTTAAGAACCGATTTCGAATTTGTCAACCCTTTTGGTCTTCGCCTCCAACAGGAGCAGAATACTACCGAACTTGGTTTTTTCTTTAAATATCGGCAAGTATTTGGAAATCTAATAGTAGAACCATCTTTCAGAACTCAATATTACTCATCATTAGGTGCATTCACTTTTGAGCCGCGGTTAGGTATTAAATATAATGTCAATGACCGTCTCAGAATTAAGGCAGCTGGTGGCAAATACACCCAAAATCTGTTAAGTACTTCCAATGAGCGGGACGTAGTCAATTTATTCAATGGATTTCTCACTGGCCCAGAATCCATTGTGACTGGCATCGATGGGAAGGCTGTCAAAAATAAACTCCAACTTTCTACCCACGCTGTAGCAGGAGTTGAATATGATATTACCAAGCACCTGCAATTGAATTTGGAAGGTTATTACAAGGATTTTCCACAACTGATAGTGGTAAATAGAAATAAAACATCTGCAGAACAAGCCGATTATGTAGTCGAGACAGGGAGTGCATATGGCGTAGATCTCAGTTTGAAATATGAAACGCAACGATTGTATGTGTGGGCAACCTATAGTCATGGGTACGTAAATAGATTTGATGGCTCACAGACCTATCCCACTGTGTTCGATAGGCGGCATAATGTCAATTTTTTGACCACATACGATTTGGACAAAAAAGAGACTTGGCAATTAAGCGCAAGATGGAACCTAGGTTCTGGGTTTCCTTTTACCAAGACAAAAGGATTTTACAATTATCTTGACTATTTCTCGGGGGTTGGCACCAATTATGCGACCGAAAATCCCGATGATATAGGGATCATATATGCTGATCAGAGGAATGGAGGTCGGCTACCATATTATCACAGACTGGATCTTTCGCTCCAAAAAAGAATCAAATTTTCAAAATATACTGGCCTGGAAATAAACCTAAGTGTCACCAATGCTTATGACAGACCCAATATATTTTATTTTGACAGGCTCAATTACGAAAGAGTAGATCAACTGCCCATCTTGCCTGCCATTAGTGCCAAGTTATATTTTTAAGGATGGAGTGTATTCCACAATTTCTTTTTAGATTACTCCGACCCTGCCCGCTTCGCAGCAAGCAAGCCTTAAGGGAGCTAAAAAGAAATTGACCACTTCTCTGACTGTAAAAATGAGGCTCACCCTAATGATTGAGTATTTCCTAAAAATATTTACATTCAAATACATAATTACAAAAAATAATTTATACCTTTGCGGCCGTTAAAAACCAAAAGGGCGTTTTTCGTCGGATTTTGGTTTGTTTTTCAAATAATTTAAAATTTTAACACATGCCAGTAAAAATTCGACTGTCCAGAAAAGGACGTAAAAAAGCTCCATTTTATCATATTGTTATTGCTGACTCCAGATCACCTCGAGATGGAAAATTTATCGAGAAGATTGGTACCTACAACCCTATGACTCGCCCTGCCACTATTGAAGTGGACAGAATGGCTGCTTTTGATTGGTTATCTAAAGGGGCTCAGCCTACAGATACTGTAAAGGCTATCCTTAGATTCAAGGGGGTATATTACCGTAAGCATTTGATGAGAGGTGTCAAGAAAGGGGCACTCACCATGGAAAATGCCGAAGTAATGTGGCAATCTTGGATCGACGCCAAAGAGCAAAAGATTGCATCTAGAAAATCAGTGACTTTGGCTGAAATGGAATCTTTGAGAAAAATGATATCTGGTGAAGCTAAAGTCAAAGCAGTCGTTGCCGATGAAGCTACTAAACAGGCTGCAGAAGCTTTTATTGAAAAAGCTGACACTGTAACAGAAGAAGCCGTCCAAGAAATGAGTGAAGTAATAGAAACAGCAGCAGAAATAACAGAAGATGCCATAGAAGTTGTGGAAGAAAAAACAGCATCCGTAGGTGCAGAAGTTGCAGAAACAGTGGAAGCGGCAGTGGAAGAAACAAAAGTCGCAGTCGAACCAGTAGCAGATGTTGCAGAAACTATAGCAGAAGATACAACAGAAGCAGTAGTAGTGCCAGAACAAGAGAAGACAGAAGAAGATAGCGCAGAATAGTAAAATTTCTGTAGAATAATATTATATTTGCATTTTAATAAAATGCCGTTCTGATTTTTGTCATCAATTTCAGAAAAAAAAACCTGATAAAGCTAAAATTTTATCAGGTTTTCTTTTATTCGTTAGCAAA
>JBATLS010000528.1:0-7962 GCA_049289435.1 Saprospiraceae bacterium
AATTGTTTTGATCAAGGAATTGTCATTGATATGATCACCAATATTACTGGACTCACTACAGATGAAGTTGTCAAAATACTTCAAGATCACGGTAGGACTAAATAGGGATTTCTAAAATTATAAGGTGGACCACATCATTTCAATCTGAACGAATACCAAACCTGTCAGGATCGCAGCAGAATGCTTCATCTGACCACATACCAGTCAGGTACTCAGAAGATCAGAGTACAGTTTTCTCCAATCACTTCTTTTGGCAATACCATATCAATATGAGATATTTCTTTCTGAGTCTAAAATCATAAAAGCCGCACAATTTTTGATTTCTTTGGTGTGGATTTTATGAGACCGAATTAAAAACATATTCATTAATGGCGAATTCATAGTGTTTGAGTATGAGAGGATCGCATTGATTGTAAAGCACAATAGATTGACATACTTATAGGGGTTTATAATATTGCTCATTTTTTTACGTACATCCTTAATCCTAACTTACCACTCTGCCTTTTCATTCATATCTCATTTTTATCAATAAATATTTTTTTCATTATTGCGTGCAAAGGGTCGCTCGATAGTAAAAGACTTCATACATTTGCCTTCTCCAACCACCATTCCATAACATCTTATAAAACCTCCAAAATATGGTGATCATCCATGAAGTATTGATCAGTGATGAAATTGTACATGAACAGTTCCTGTGCGATCTGTCAGCATGTAAAGGTGCATGTTGTCATGAGGGAGATTATGGTGCACCCGTTGATCAGGAAGAAATGAATACCTTAAACCATTATTTAGAGCTTATCATAGAGTCTTTACCAGAAAATTCTCAAGAAAAAATAAAAAACTCAGGAGCTTTTACCTACTATAAAGAACCCAAACAATGGGGTACGGCTTGTCACGAAGATGGGGCATGTGTTTTTTTGACCAAAAACGAGATGGGCATCTCCCTATGTGGCATAGAAAAAACATGGAAAAATGGACAAATACCATTTCAAAAACCCATCTCATGTCATCTGTATCCTTTGAGAGTGTCAAAAAATGAGATAGTAGGGTTTGAAGCATGGAATTATGACCGATGGGATATTTGTTCTGCAGCGTGCACCTTGGGTAAAAAAGAAAAACTGCCTGTGTATCGATTTGTAAAAGACGCCATCATCAGACTGAAAGGTGAAGATTTTTATCAGGAAATGGATGCAGCTGCTCTACATATTTTAAATCAGGATGATCTTTGAAATCACATCAGTAAGTGATGTTTGGACCATTATGGCACGAGAATGATTCAAAACTCTGTGGATAATGTCTTAAAATTCATAATATTAGACTTAAAATAATGAGTGAAATTTGGAAATACCTTTAAATAATTTACCTTTGTGGCGCTTTTTCCAAAATAGACTAAAAGCATGAATTAACAGATTATACAGATATCAAAAAATCAATAAGAACACTATGGCTTTAATTTCAAAGATCAGGAACAACATGTGGTTGGTGATCGTCCTACTGGCAGTTGCTTTGGCAGGTTTTATCATCATGGATATGACTAGTGGTAGCAATGGCGGAAGTTTCGGATCAAAAACCACTATTGGAGAGGTAGCAGGTCAAAAAATTGACTATATGGATTTCCAGCGCGCCGAATCAGCATTGTATGGAGGATCAGGGGATGTATATGGTAGAAAAAACTCCCTTTGGAACTATTTTATAGAAGATGCCATCATCCAAAAAATAGCCGGATCTACCGGAATAGGAGTAGGCAAAGACGAATTATATGAGCTGGAGTTTGGAGTAAATCTGAGCCCATTGGTAGAGTCTTTTTATCGCAATCCACAGACAGGTGTCGTAGATAGAGAGCAACTCAACGAAATCAAAAATGCAGTGGACGCTGGTACAGTATCCAATCCTGAGTTTGCTGCCAGATTTAACGAATTGAGAAAACAAATCATCAAAACTCAAAAACAGACAAAACTGGACAATCTGGTTGCAAAAGCGATATACACCCCAACTTGGTACGCTGAAGCAATGGATAAAATCAACAATGAGTCTGCAAATATTGAGTATGTAGAAATTCCTTATGATGCAATAGAAGATGCAGAAATTAAGGTGACTGATGAAGATTATGCAGCCTATATCAATGCAAATCCTGTCAAATATACCAATAAAGAAGAAGTACGCAACATCGCTTATGTAGTATATGATGTCAAGGCTACTGCAGCTGATTCAGTGTCTATCGTTGAAAACATGACTACATTGGCGGCTGATTTTAAAGTGGCGAAAAATGACTCCCTCTTTGCTGCTAATAATAATGGATTTTATAGTACAAATTACGCCAAAAAAGATGATCTTCAAGGACCTATAAAAGATGCAGTAAGCAATTTGACTGATGGTGACACCTTTGGGCCATATATTGACAACGGTCTCTACATAGTGGCAAAACTTATTGGTAAAAAAGTATTAGCTGACTCAGCATCAGCGTCTCATATCCTTCGATCTGTGGCCAATGGGGACCCTTTACAACTAGCGGCTGCTCAGCAATACATAGATAGTATAAAAACAGCCATCAACAGTGGTAGTATCAGCTTCTCGGCAGCAGCTACGGCCAATAGTCAGGATCCTGGATCTGCCGAAAAAGGTGGGGACCTAGGTACTTTTGTGCCGGGTACCATGGTGCCAGAGTTTAATGATGCGATTTTCAACGGTAAAGATGGCGGTATATACACCGTGACTACACAGTTTGGTGTGCACCTAATCAAAGTAGGTAAACTGATATACAAAACCAATGAATTGAAATATAATGTAGCATATCTGACTCAGGCCATCATACCATCTGAAGCCACTCAAAATGCGATGGAAGACAAGGTCATGGGTTTGCTCGAAAATACAAAGACTATTGATGATTTGAATAAATTGGCCTCGGGAGATATTAAGGTGCTTACAGCGGGAGGGGTCAAAAAAAATGATTACATACTTGGTGATCTTGGATCAGGACAGACGTCTAGAGACATCATCAAATGGGCTTATGAAGATGATACTGATATAGGCAAAGTGTCTTCTACCTTATATACCTACTCCGACGAAGCCAACTACGTGGATGCTAAGCATGTCATAGCAGCTTTAAAATCTATAGACAAGCCTGGTATCGCCTCAGTAGAATCGGTCAAATCCCAGATAGAAACACTTGTAAAGAATAAAAAGAAAGCGGAGAAGATAAAGACTAAAATATCAGGTACCGACTTAACTGCGATCGCTGCTACTTTCGGCAAAGAAGTAAGCACTTCTGAATCCGTCAATTTTGGGTCTGGATCTATCGGAACAGGTGGACAAGATGCATTGGTAGTAGGTAAAATATTTGCCACAAAAGCTGGCGCAGTGACCAGTCCGCTAGCAGGGTCTAACGGAGTATATGTCGTAAAAGTGAACTCCATCTCACCTGCAGTTACCGAACCTGGGGCATTTGGACAAAAAATGCAATTGACACAATCAGCTAGAATGCAGGTCAATTTCCGATTGATGGAAGCACTTAAAAAGAATAATGAGGTAGAAGACAATAGATTTACTTTCTTCTAAATTATTACAGAAGAATATATTTTTTGTAACGAGTTGGTAAGTGAGATTTATCAGCTCGTTTTTTTTATGAGTTAATTTTTTTAAACTTTTGCACACCAATAGACACTATTAATCGTTTAATCTAAAATCATATTTTGAAGCATGTATCGATATAGTTTTGTCGTCTTGATATCTGTCATAATGGGTTGTAGTCCTGCAAAAATAGAGACTAAATATCCTGATGGGACCACCATGGAGTCGTATGCTGTAAATGCAGCCAAAGAAAAACATGGTGATTACGAAAAATACTACGAGTCAGGTAAGCTGAGAGAGAAAGCTAGATATGAACATGGAATATTGATTGGCGAACGGATCATTTATTTTGAAAATGGTCAACCCGAGATATCTGAACCATATGATGATCTTGGAAAACTGAATGGTTTGTACAGAGTATATTTCCCGGAAGGCGGCCTTCAATTGGAAAAACCATACGTCAACAACGAAATAAAAGGAATACTGAAAGCATTCTACCCATCTGGAAAATTGAAAGAAGCAGTGTCCATGTCTGACAATCAGGAAAATGGTTCTTTTGTAGAATATTTTGAAAATGGCCAAATTCAGTGGAAAGGTACTTACCTCAATGGTGATAATGAGTTCGGATTATTAGAAGAGTTCGATAGTCTGGGCGCACCGATCAAGAAGATGATGTGCGATTCGATGGCCATTTGTCGGTCTTTTTGGAAACAAGGCATGCCAGAGATCACTAAACAAGAGACCTCCCAATGATAAAAAATTACACTTTAATCACATTATTTGTGGTGTTGTATGGACAATGGACAAATGCTCAATTGGGAGGAAAAAATGCCTATGAATTTTTAAATCTTCCAGCTTCTGCACGCATAACAGCACTCTCTGGTCATCTCATCAGCACCAGAGACGAAGATGTAAGCTTAGCATTGTCCAATCCTGCTGCACTTAATGAGAAGATGCACAACAGGATTTCCTTTTCGCACAATTTTCATTTTGCCGATATTCAAAATGGATATGTCTCCTATGGGCGTAGATTTGATAAACTTGGGCTCAACACGCACATTGGTGTCCAATACATCAAATATGGAGAATTTAGCTATGCTGATGAAATAGGCAATCAAACTGGCACATTTACTGCCAATGAAACCGCATTTGTTTTGGGTGCTTCCAAAAAAGTAGCAGAGAGATTGTATGTTGGTTCCAATATCAAAGGGGTCTTTAGCCATCCAGAGACCTACTCTTCTATTGGTCTTTTGATGGATGTCGGGATGCAGTATGTCAATGACTCTTCAGGCTTTGTATTTTCACTGTTGGTCAAAAATGTGGGTTACGAACTGACTACATATACTGGCAATAGATTTGGTACACCACTCGATATCCAAATTGGGATATCCAAGCGACTTAGATATCTACCCTTTAGATTTTCGGTCATAGCACACCAACTCCACAAAACCAATATCAGATACGATGATCCGGACCGAACTCAGACTACAGATATTTTTGGCGAAGAGGTGAAGGTCAATGCTTTCTCACAAGCTGTTGACAACGTATTCAGACATTTGCTATTCAGCGGAGAATTTTTACTGGGTCGCAACGAAAATCTGAGATTGAGAGCTGGATACAATCATTTTCGCCGCAAGGAATTATCATTGACTACATTTAGAAGTTTGGCAGGCTTTAGTCTCGGATTTGGGGTAAAAGTAAGTGCATTCAAACTGGACTATGGAGTAGGCTATCACCACATCGCAGGCGCCACCAATCATATTACCATTAGCACAGATCTGGGAAGTTTTTTCAGTAAAATATAATAGATTAAGAACTACAGGATAGCATAGAGCATCCCACTTTGTCAAGTGCCCAATCAGGTCTTTTGGCAAACCATTGTTCATATTCAGGTTGTAATTCGTAGGGTCTTTTAAGCATTTTGTGTAGATCGTGAATCAATGAGTAATCTCCTTGCTCTGCTTTGTCTATGGCCATTTGAGCCATATAATTGCGCAAGACATATCTGGGATTGACCGCGTCCATAGCAAGGATACGGGTATTATTGGGTCGTTTTTCGATAGATAATCTTTTTTGATAGACACTCACCCAGTTTTGAATTTTCGCTTCATTAGTTTGAGATTCAGATATGTCATACCAGACTGATGCTATGATTTCTTTGACTTGTGTATCAGATGTTTCCGCTTCTATCAAAGCTATATTTCTAAAAAACATTGTCATATCCAGTTGGTGATCTGACAAAAAATTTTCAAGATCTTTAATCAAATCCGAGTCGCTTTCATGATGTTGTTCCAGTCCAAGCTTTGACATCATCATCAGATGGTACTTCTTTTCATAGTCCATCTTAAAATCTTGTATGATCTTCTTCAAATCAGCTTCATCTTCTATCAGAGGGTAAAGTGCATTTGCCAGTTTAAGCAAATTCCATTGCGCTATCACAGGTTGATTACCAAATCGATATCGTTTATTAGGAAGGTCAGTAGTATTGGGTGTCCAATCTGGATCATAATTGTCCATCCATCCGTAAGGCCCGTAATCTATAGTTAGTCCTAGGATGGACATATTGTCTGTATTCATGACTCCATGCACAAAACCTACTCTCTGCCAATGCACGATCATTTCACAAGTAGAAGCAGCCACTTCGGCAAACATCTGTAAATATCTATCTGCTAACTCTTGCAAATGAGGAAAATAGTGGCTTATTGTATAATCAGCCAAAACTTTCAGAAGTTCATGATCTTGTCTCGATGCAAAAATTTCGAAATTTCCAAACCGTATAAAGCTTGGTGCTACTCTACACACTACGGCGCCTTGTTCATAAGCTGCATTACCATTGTACATCATGTCTCTGAGCACCTTTTCGCCAGTAAGTGCGAGTGAGAGTGCTCTGGTAGTAGGTACTCCAAGGTGGTACATAGCTTCGCTACACAAAAATTCTCTGACAGACGAACGCAACACTGCTAAGCCGTCTGCTGTCCTGGAGTAAGGAGTAGGTCCCGCACCCTTGAGCTGCAAATTGAGATGTCCTGATGCTGTAACAACTTCACCCAGATTAATAGCCCTGCCATCACCCAGTTGGCCCGCCCAATGACCAAACTGATGTCCACCATAACACATAGCATAGGGCGTGCTATCCGGAATCAACATATTGCCCGTCATCATCTCTTCGAATGCTTCACTTTGGCAAAATTCATCAGTCCACCCTAAATCTTCTGCCACTTCTTCACTGTATATGATCAAGTGTGGATCAGCCATGCCTTTAGGTTGCACAAAAGAATACATTGAATGGTTGACTAGCCTTGGAATATTGGAAGTGTTCGGGTCACCCGGTAGTGATTTTACGAAAGTATTGGCCACTTTTATATCTGACATGATGCAGTATTCTTGATTGTGATAGTAACAACATTATTGCTTTTGGGTTGTATCACCTTAAGAATCCATAAAAATGGATACCTTTGCATTTTTAAAAAAAATATTTGACTTTTTATGAAATTTGGAACTAAAGTGATACACGCAGGCATAAGGCCTGACCCTACTACTGGTGCCATCATGACACCGATATATCAGACATCTACCTATGTGCAGGCGGCACCGGGCGACCACAAAGGATATGAATATGCACGGACGCAAAATCCGACCAGATCTGTCCTTGAGGCCAACCTTGCTGCCCTTGAAAACGGAACGGATGCCATCTGCTTTGCCAGTGGCCTCGCTGCTATGGATAGTGTGCTCAAATTATTGGAGCCAGGTGATGAAGTCATCTCTACAGACGATCTTTATGGTGGATCGTATCGCATCATGAATAAGGTCTTTGGTAAGTACGGCATCAAATTTCAGTTTGCAAATATTGGAGACTTGAATGTGTTGGAGGCTATGATCACACCCAAGACTAAAATGATCTGGATAGAGACTCCTACCAATCCTATGCTCAATATTGTAGATATAAAGGCAGTCTGTGATCATGTCAAAGGTAAAGGCATCACCGTGTGTGTGGACAATACTTTTGCTTCTCCATATCTCCAGAATCCATTGGACCTTGGGGCAGACCTTGTAGTGCATTCAGCTACAAAATACCTTGGGGGACACTCTGATGTCATTCACGGAGTAGTCATCACAAAAGATGAAAAACTGGCATCAGAACTTAGGTTTCTTCAGAATGCTGTAGGAGCGGTACCCGGCCCACAGGATTGTTTCCTGATACTCCGAGGCATCAAGACTTTGCACATCAGAGTAGAAAGAGCCTGTCAAAATGCAGAAAAAATAGCAAAATATCTCAAAAATCATCCAAAAGTATCTAAGGTATATTACCCTGGATTTGTAGATCATCCAGGTCATGAAATAGCCAAAAAACAGATGAAGATGTTCGGGGGAATGGTTTCATTTGATTTGTTTGGA
>JBATLS010000529.1:0-2168 GCA_049289435.1 Saprospiraceae bacterium
CAGGTGAGTCAGGGAGTGGGAAATCTATCACAGCTTTATCAATCATGGGACTTTCTGGGTTTTATGAAGGTTTGAAAGCCACAGGAACCGTCATTTTTAATAATGAGGACATCAAGCTTGACCAAGAATCAATCTGGCAGCAATATAGAGGCAAGAAGATTTCCCTCATCCTACAGCAACCTGAATTGGCACTCAATCCTAACATTAGGTGTGGTCATCAGATAGTTGAGGCTATATTGATACACAAGAATAAAGTACATAAAAAAGAAGCCAGGGCACTTGCTCATCAGCTGATCAAGGATGTAGGGCTAGATGATGGCGACCGAATATATAGCGCTTACCCTCATCAACTATCGGGAGGGCAGCTGCAGCGCATAGTCATCGCTATGGCCATCACCCATCGGCCAGACATCATCATAGCCGATGAAGCTACCTCCTCCCTTGATGCCAGAACTGCCGCTTTGATCGTTTCATTAATGATGGATATCAAAAATAAATATGGTTGTGCCATCATATGGATCACTCATGATATCAAGTTGTTAAGGGATATTTCAGATGACATAGTCTTGTTTCAGCATGGAGAAATCATCGATCGTTTTCCGAACATATCGTCATCCTATCCGAGATCATCGGCATATGCTGAACAATATATCAATAGTCCATTGGATAAAATACCATTTAGGCAAATAAGAAAAGTGGTCCCAGATCATCCAGTTTTAACATTAAATGGAGTAAGAAAAACCTATCAATCTGAGCGTTTTTTATTTTACAAACCCAAATATATCAATGTGGCGGTCAAAGGTATTTCACTAATCTTACGTAAAGGTTCTTCTTTGGGCATACTAGGGGAGTCGGGATCAGGTAAATCGACGATGGGTAAATTGATAGCCGGAGTGGTGCCCGCTACTGCAGGGATAATGCATTTTGAAGGACATGAACTATCCATTAAGTCATTTAAAGCTGCGCCAAACCTAAGGAAAAAGATACAGATCGTATTTCAGGATGCATTGAGCAGTATGAATCCCAAGATGACTGTCTTTCAACAATTTGATGAACTAATTACTTACCACAGATTGAATAAGGCCAATAAAAATGTGGGTGAAATGATCAATGATATATTAGGTAAAATGGCACTTCCTGAATCTATTTTGCATCGATACCCAGCACAACTTTCAGGTGGTCAAAGACAACGGGTGGTGATGGCAAAAGCTTTCTTACTGGACCCGGAGTTGATCATATTTGATGAGTCTCTGTCAGCTTTGGATATGTTCAACCAAAAACTCATGATCGATTTGATGATTTCCATGCAAGAAAGTGCAGATTTCAGTATGATTTTCATATCTCATGACCCCAATCTCATCAAGGCAACTTGTACCGATGTCATCATCATGAGCGAAGGCGAAATCAAAGAGCAAGGAATGGTAACAGACGTATTTTCAAATCCAAAACATCCTTATACCAGACAAATGCTTTCTATGTCATAATAGTAAGATTTTATTCTTTAAAATGCGACTCAGCCTTATGGACTTGACCACCATCATCACCCATCGTCACCGAATAAGAAAAACCAGGCAATATAGAATACGCTCCAAATTGCCCCAGTTTATTCAAAGCTAAAAATCCTACTTGAAATGTTTTTGCTTTCTCAGGATTGATTTTAATGAGTCTTTCGATGGCACTTTTACAAGCTTCGGTGGGAGATTGACCCATTCTCATGCATTCTACCACCAGATGAGTGCCACATATTCTGATCACTTCTTCGCCTTGTCCAGAGGATGTGGCGGCCCCAATTTCATTGTCAACATATAGGCCACCACCTATGATGGGAGAGTCGCCCACACGACCACGCATCTTAAATCCCATTCCACTAGTTGTGCACGCTCCCGACAAATCACCATCTACATCCAATGCAACCAATCCCATGGTATCATGATTAAGCTCACCATTGTCCAGTTTGGAAGGTGCTGTCTGTGGTTGATGGAAGGCATTGGTTTGATTCTGCTCTATATTGATGACGGGTGTATATTCTGATGTTTGGAGCCAATTATCATATTCCCGTTGGGCATCTCTGGATAATTTTCCTGATTCTTGCTCAAAACCATTGGCCAAAGCAAAATTTGCTGCACCTTGACCTACCAGCATCACGTGCGGCGTGGTCTCCATAATCT
>JBATLS010000530.1:0-6197 GCA_049289435.1 Saprospiraceae bacterium
GGGTTGAGTAAAAATCAATAAATATCTCTTAACTAAACGGCATTGATTTTATATTTCTATTACTAAATACCATTTATATCATTGTCAATGTGAGAAATTCCAATCCCGTCAATATGCCATTCTTTATCATTAAATTTCCAACCCATTTCAATAAATATACACACAAAGATATGTACAAAAATGCACATGTACATATTAGTACATATCATAAAACAAAAATTAACATATATTTAACTTTGTATTTTTGCTTCATAGAATATTTTCAACATCAGTTCGACTTGTTTTTTAAACATATATAATTGATAGTCAATATCTTACATTTGGATATAAGGTAGAAAATCACTGAGTATCAAAAATCTGATATTTTCGTAGTAAAGATTAAAGTTCTTTTTAAATAGGCAGAATTATAGCCTTCTAAAATACTTTTCATGAATTGCCTATGTGAAATGTACGAAGTACACTTACCATGCATGGTAATTTTTAAACGACCCCAAACACTCCGTCCACCTTTCTCACGATGCCAAGAGGGTTGTTTTCTTTGAGTTCATCTGGTAGCAATGCATCCGGGCAGTCCTGATAGCACAACGGTCTCACCCATCGTTTGATGGCATCCATACCTACCGAAGTAAATCTAGGATCCGTAGATGCAGGGTAGGGGCCTCCGTGAACTGTGGCATTACCCACTTCGACCCCAGTAGGTGCATTGTTGAAAACAATCCTTCCAGCTATATTCCTGGCTATATTGATCAGGTCTTGGGCTATAGACAGGTCATCTTCTGTTCCCATGATGGTAGTGGTAAGCTGGCCTTTGAGTTGTTGCCATATTTCTATCAACTGGTCTCTGTTTTCACATACCACGACTACAGAAAAAGGACCGAAAATTTCATGCTGTAGTTCAGGGTTTTTCAAAAAAGTATCACCACCTACTCTGGCGAGTACTGGGCTGGCCACCATATCACCTTCTGCATGGGCATGATAGATGGTTTCTACCCCTTTGTCAAAAAGTACTTTATCAATAGATTTTGTATAATTTTGATGAATGCCTTGATGCAACATTTTGTAGGCAGGAATTTGGGACAGCTCTATAGCAAGTAAGCTAATAAAATGATTGAGGGCACTACTTTTTACTGCGAGCATGATGCCAGGATTGGTACAAAATTGACCAACACCCATAGTGATCGAACCCGCAAACATCTTGGCCATATCAGGTGCCTTGTGAATCAAAGAATTTTTGAGCAATAGCACCGGGTTAGTACTACCCATCTCCGAAAACACGGGTATTGGCACCTCTCTTTGCTGGGCATAATCGAAAATAGCACGCCCTCCGGAAAGACTGCCTGTAAATCCAACTGCAGCGGTATAGGGATGTTGGGTCAATAATTTACCCAATTCAAACGAATTTCCTTCTATGTGCTGGAATACTCCGGGATGAAGTCCTTGTTTTGTAATAGCGGATCTAATCGCAGCTGAGACCAATAAAGATGTCCTGGGATGAGATGGATGGCCTTTGACTATCACCGGACAGCCTGCAGCAAGAGCTGAAGCGGTATCTCCACCTGCAGTTGAATAAGCCAAAGGGAAGTTGGAAGCTCCGAAAACTAAAACGGGACCCAAAGCAATGGACATTTTCCGCATATCTGGTTTAGGTATTGGTTTTCTTTGAGCATCAGCATGATCAATGACTGCTTCTACCCAATGGCCTTCCTTTACCAAATCTCCCAATGCCCTCAATTGGGCGCACGTCCTGCCTCGCTCACCAGCAAATCTTGCCACAGGCAAATGTGTTTCTTCAGAAGCAGTTTGTAATAGGATATCTCCTAAAGCTTCTATTTCATGTGCAATGGTATATAAAAAGTCTCTTTTTTGAGCACCAGAAGCAAGTTGATAGGTAGAAAAGGCTTCATAGGCCTGATCCATTATTTTATTGATTTCATTGATCATAGGTCATATTTATAATTCAGGTAATGGTGGTCTAACAGCATTTGCTTGATGGATACCAGTCATGATCGTTTCCCTTTCTGTACCAGTGAGGGTAAGTCTGGGTGCTCTCACATATTCCGATCCTATTCCTTCTATGGTTTCAGCCATTTTGATATATTGAACCAATTTGGAGTGAATATCCAGCTCCAATAAAGGTAGAAACCATCTATATATTTTCAGTGCTTCATCATATCTATGTTGTTTTACCAATTTAAATATGGTCACTGTCTCTCTTGGATAAGCACATACCAACCCAGCTACCCAACCATCCGCTCCTAATACCAATTCTTCCATTGCGAGCGTATCGACACCACATAATATCTGCAGTCTGTCGCCAAATCTGTTTCTGAGTCTGGTGACATTCGAAACATCACGAGTAGATTCCTTAATGGCTTGAATATTGCTGCAATCCAGCAATTCCTCAAACATATCCAACGAAACTTCAGTCTTGTAGTCCACTGGATTATTATAAATCATGATGGGTAGATCAGTCGATTCTGCAATAGATCTGAAATAGGCCACACATTCTCTATGATCAGGTTTGTATCTCATAGGAGGCAGCATCATGAGTCCTTGAGCCCCCCAGTCTGCCGCAAGTTTTGCTTGTCTGATGGCTTCTTTGGTAGATCCTTCGGCGATATTGAGTACTACAGGCACTTTCCCTTCTACTTTGTCTAAGGTAAATTTGACGAGGGTATCTTTTTCGTTTTCAGTCAGACTACTTGCTTCTCCCAAAGTACCTCCCAGTATAATGCCATTCACGCCAGCATCCAGCTGTACTTTTAGATTTTTAAGATAAAGAGGTAGATCTAGTTCGTCATTTTCATTAAATTTTGTAGTTAACGCCGGGAAAACACCTGTCCAATGAATCATGATATCCTAATATTTTTGAAAATGAACCCAAAAGTATAAAAAAATAAGGGCAATCTCATGAAGAAATGCCCTTATTTTTTGTGATATCATACCGAATTTAAACCGTCACCCTAAATTAATATATTTTTCCTATTAGGATAGTGAGCGATATCTGGGATAACCAATTATTTTTTCAATAAATCTCTGATTTGTGTCAAGAGCTCTTCTTGTGTAGGCCCTACTGGTGCAGATACTACAGGAGCAGGTGGATTTATTTTCTTGTAAACTTTCATAACGTAAAAAAGAATCACTGCCAAAATGATAAAACTTATAATGGTGTTGATCCACTTGCCATAATTGATCGCAACTGCTGGAGTATCTCCTTCTGCCGCTTTCAAAACTAGACTTAGATCACTAAAATCAACCCCCCCAATTAATAGTCCAAGTGGCGGCATAAGAATATCTTCTGTAAAAGAAGAAATGATGCCGCCAAATGCTCCGGCGACAATGACAGCAATGGCCAACTCCAGAATATTGCCTTTAAATAAAAAATTTTTAAGTTCGCTCAACATAATGTTTTTGTTTTGAATGATTAATTAAAAGATAAAGTATCAGACGCATCACAAATCAATAAGTAACAAGTTGTTACATATTGCTTGTGGGTTATAACATTAAACTTCCTATTTATTAAGTTCAGATCTGATCTGATTGAGCGCAGACCCCCATTTAACCCAGTCAATTTGAGCTTGATTGTAGGTATGATTCACTTCTATATAATCATCTGAACCATCGGAGTGGTGCAACTGTATCAACAAATTTTTACCAGGCGTCATACTGTCAAATCCTAATATAGACACCTCATCATCCTGACGTATTTTGTCATAATCTGCACCATTTGTAAATGTCAGTGCCAGCATACCCTGCTTTTTGAGATTAGTTTCGTGGATTCTTGCAAAAGACTTGACTACTACTGCTTTTACTCCTAAGAACCTTGGCTGCATGGCTGCGTGCTCTCTGGATGATCCCTCCCCATAGTTTTCTTCTCCAAATACGATAGTACCAATCCCTGCCTTTTTGTACGCTCTGGCTGAGTCGGGTACGGGCATATATTTATTTTCATGCAGATTGATGACATTATTGGTTTCTTCATTAAAAGCATTGATGGCACCTATCAAAGTATTGTTGGCAATGTTCTCCAGATGGCCTCTATACGTCAACCAAGGTCCGGCCATAGATATATGATCCGTGGTACACTTCCCTTTTGCTTTGATCAATACTCTCATACCAATCACTTGCTGAGCCGTGATAGGCTCAAAAGGTTGTAGCAACTGTAATCTGTCAGACGTTGGGTTTACCTTGACATCCACCGCACTTCCATCTTTTGGTGGGGCAATAAAACCTGCATCTTCTACGGCAAATCCCAATGGTGGAAGCTCCAATCCTGTAGGTTCATCCAGCATGACCTGTTCTCCTTTTTCATTGGTCAAGCTATCTGTCAAAGGATTAAAATCAAGTCTGCCTGCAAGTGCTATTGCAGTGACGATTTCTGGAGAAGCTACAAATGCATGGGTATTTGGATTACCATCTGCCCTCTTAGAGAAATTTCTATTGAAGGAGTGTATGATGGTATTTTTTAATTTTTTATCTGCTCCTGATCTATTCCACTGACCAATACATGGTCCACAAGCATTGGCAAATACTGAGGCACCTATTTTTTCGAATATATCAATGAACCCATCTCTTTCAATGGTGAACCGTACTTGTTCTGAACCAGGAGTAATAGTAAATTCTGACTTTGTTTTCAGATCTTTAGCTACCGCCTGATTTGCAAGAGATGCAGCTCTCGATATGTCTTCATATGAAGAATTGGTGCACGATCCTATCAGACCAACTTGTACTTCTACTGGCCAATCTTTTCCTTTGTCTTGCAATACTTCTTTCATTTTGGAAATAGGTGTGGCCAGATCCGGTGTGAATGGTCCATTGATATGTGGTTCCAATTCTGACAAATTGATCTCTATCACCTGATCAAAGTATTTTGCAGGATCTGCGTAGCATGCAGCGTCTGCAGTCAGATGTTCAGCTACTTTATCAGCCAGTTCTGCCACATCAGCTCTATCCGTAGCTTTGAGATATCTTGACATAGAAGGATCATATCCAAATGTTGAGGTAGTAGCACCTATTTCTGCACCCATGTTGCAGATGGTACCCTTACCGGTACATGACATAGATTCTGCACCTTCTCCGAAATATTCTACAATAGCACCTGTACCACCTTTGACTGTTAGAATACCAGCTACCTTCAATATCACATCTTTAGGTGATGTCCAGCCAGATAGTTTTCCGGTAAGTTTCACGCCGATCAGTTTAGGCATTTTCAATTCCCAAGCCATGCCTGCCATGACATCGACGGCATCCGCACCACCGACACCGATAGCGACCATACCCAATCCACCAGCATTTACGGTATGTGAGTCAGTACCAATCATCATACCACCTGGAAAAGCATAGTTTTCGAGTACGACCTGATGGATGATACCTGCTCCGGGTTTCCAAAATCCTATTCCGTATTTATTTGATATAGACTGGAGAAAATCAAAAACTTCTGAGTTGGTGTCCAGTGCTCCTTTGAGATCCACTTCTGCACTGATTTTGGCTTGAATGAGGTGATCGCAATGTACA
Source organism: Saprospiraceae bacterium (assembly GCA_049289435.1). Taxonomy (GTDB): domain Bacteria; phylum Bacteroidota; class Bacteroidia; order Chitinophagales; family Saprospiraceae; genus OLB9. The sequence goes on from JBATLS010000530.1 coordinate 5,515, forward strand.
GTACTCGGCACAGCAACTCTGGTCCTTCCTGCCGTCATAAACTGCAAAAGAGCCATCTGAGCAGTAGCATCTTGCATAGCAACCCTGTCAGGGGCGAAAAATACATAGTCTTTACCTCGCTTAAAATCTTCGATGGGAGAGTCAGCGTGTAAGTGTGAGTACAATATCTTTTCAGATAGAGTCAGTGGTCTTCCAAGTGCTTTACGAGCGGCTTCCACTTTTGAAGGCAATGCTTCATAGTTAGCCTTAATCATTTCTATATCAAATGCCATATCATTTATTGTTTAGCTTGCAAAATTATATTTATTAACCATAAAAATGAAGTATGGGTTAAGAGAATTCAGATTTTCTTTTTGATAATGTGGATGAATCGTTAAATCTTACCCTAAAATTTGTACTCAAAATAACCAATCTCCTATAATAGCATTGTTTAAATATGATCGAAATGTATGATGTTTAATTTGAAAATTTGTGATAAGATATTTGTAACTCCATTATTTTTGAATGCGATGAAACCATTTAGTCGCATAATCTCCCTTTTTGATACTGACTTTGTACAATTTATATGATTTACTTTCTACTTTTTAATTACTTTGGCCTATCAAAACAACATTTAGTGTTTTAAGCCAAAGACCCATGATTGCAATCAGTATCGTAATTTTTACCACCATAGTAGTATATAA
>JBATLS010000531.1:0-8762 GCA_049289435.1 Saprospiraceae bacterium
AAATGCAAATATTATTTGGCTTTAGCCAAAAATAAATGGCTAATCGGCATGATTAATTTGGCTAAAGCCAATTGTATATAACATTATAAACCCACTGGTTGAAACCAGTGGCAATTGAAAATGGACAAAGCATTCAACAATTTTATCAAATTTTGCCGCAATATAATTTTGCGAATCATCACACTTTTTTCCTTATTTCATTGACTCGGGGTCTGGTGTTCTGAACTTCAATAAAATCATCACTTGCCTTTGAAGTCAGGTCGTCTCTTTTCCAGAAAAGCGGTAGTCCCTTCTTTATAATCATAGCTTTTGCCTGCCAGCGTTTGTAGCTTATCCTCCAGATCCAATTGTTGGGCAAAAGTATGATGTGCACTCTCATTGAGCGCTTGTTTGGTCAACGCCAATCCATAAGTAGGCATATTTGCCATTTGTGTAGCCAATGCATTTACTTCAGCCTCAAAGTCATCTGCACCAAACACTTTATATACCATACCCATCGTCAGTGCTTCGGCAGCAGTGACTTTATCGCCAGTCATCATCAGCGCAGATGCCCTCTGAAAACCCACCAGCCTAGGCAATGTAAAAGTACCTCCGCTATCGGGTATCAATCCGATCTTGCTAAAAGCCTGAATAAAAGTAGCCAACTCATGGCACACTACTATGTCACATGCGAGCGCAATATTGGCACCAGCTCCCGCAGCGACACCATTGACCGCAGCTATGATGGGCTTGGGTATATTGCGGATGCGGGTTACTATCGGATTGTAATGTTCACTGATGATTCTGTTTAGCGAATATCCGTCTGGATCAGTAGCTTCATGCAAATCCTGACCAGCTGAAAATGCCTTTCCGTTTCCTGTGATCACAATACACCTGACAGCTTCGTCCACAGCGACCTGATCAAGAACTTCCTGCATATCCAATGCCATTTGCCTCACAAAACTATTGTATTTTTCTGGTCGATTTAGGGTGATAGTAGCTATCTTTTTTTCTATGTTAATACCTATATTAGACATTTTTATATTTTTTGGGTTTGTTAGCGTAGTGGGTGGATGGTCAAAATGTTAACAGTTGAAGGTTGAAGGCATATTACCAAATTACCAAACAAACAAATTAACACATTAGCACATTTCCAAATTTCCAAATTAGCACATTTCCAAATTTCCAAATTTCCAAATTAGCACATTACCAAATTAAATCATTACTATTATGGAGTTTTTTTACTTTTGAAATCAAACGATGGATCGAACTTTTTATCAATTTGTATTGAACCATCTCTTTTCCTATATACAGATACATCATGGATAAGGGGAGATGGTGGTCAAAAGTAGGGTCGTTCATTTCAGAACGAATCACCTCTCTCATTTGCCTCTTCAGACGATTGCGATCCACCGCTTTTTTAAAATTTCTTTTACTTACAGATACTCCAGTTTTGATGTAGGTAGAATTGGAGTGGATGGATGGACCCCATACCAACTTAATAGGATAATAAAATAGCGTATCGCCTTTATTGAAGATATGCTCTATATCCTTTTTGCTTTTGAGTCTATGATCCAAAGTGTTTTAAATTGACAATATATATACTAAAACCCGTGCGATCAGTGATATGTTGTAGATGTTTCGATAGTTTGCCAAAAAAACTTGTAAGTAGAAAGTGATCAGATGAGCAATAAATACTTCTGACCAATATAGCAAAATACTCAAACATTGATTTGAGCCTTCATATTGAAAATTTTAAATAAAATCATCTGAGAAATGATCTATTACATACAAAGGCCTAAACTATTACTTAACAGTCTTCTCGTCAGACACTGTCAATTTGTGTCTGCCTTTAGCTCTTCTTTTAGCGAGCACTCTTCTTCCATTTTTGGTAGCCATCCTTGATCTGAAACCATGCTTGTTGGATCTTTTTCTTCTGGATGGTTGGTATGTACGTTTCATCTGTTATTTTTTATTTATATTTTAATGGTCAGATGGAATTCGCATGTAAAAATAATCATCACGGATTGTGTGTTTACTGCTCATGCTCATTTCATCTGTTTATTTTTATATTTAGTATCTGATACTTATTGTCTCAATGAGCTTTTGTAGTTTTCACATTGGATTTTACAAAAGTGCCGCAAAGGTATATTTTTTTATTCTAATTGTCAAAGGAAATATTTAAATTATTGTGGGTATCTGCCAATATTTCCAAAGCAAATATTAAATCTTCCACCCAATAGACTTATTATGACTTTATCCGGATCATACAAATGCTGTTTTTAGTACCTTATTAAGCAATAAATATTTAAACATACGATTATCACAAAGCTACAAAACCCAAATTATATCAAATTTTAATGAGCTGATATACAATATTTTGTGAACTTTTGAGTCATCGAGTCTTTGTAGCAATCTTTTATAACCTTACTATCTATAATGCTTTTTCGGACAGGCGCACTATTGCATTATCAACTATTCATTGATATAATAAATTCATCATTGGTATTGGTATTCATCATATATTTTTTGATGAAATCCATCGCTTCGTCGGGCTTCATATCTGCCAAATGATTGCGCAGTATGAATAATTTTGGTAAGATGCTCTCCGGCAGCAGTAACTCTTCGCGTCTTGTACTTGACTTCGTAATATCTATAGCAGGATACATGCGCTTATTGGCAAGGGATCTGTCTAACTGCAATTCCATATTTCCTGTACCTTTAAATTCTTCAAAGATGACTTCGTCCATTCTTGATCCTGTATCTATCAGTGCGGTCGCCAGTATGGTCAATGAACCACCATCTTCAATATTACGAGCTGCGCCGAAGAATTTTTTAGGTTTTTGGAGTGCATTGGCTTCTACTCCCCCTGACAATACTCTACCACTGGCTGGAGCTGTGGTATTGTACGCTCTGGCAAGTCTGGTGATAGAATCCAATAGCACCACTACATCATGACCACTCTCTACCAGTCTTTTGGCTTTCTCCAGTATAATGCCCGCTACTCGTACATGATTTTCTGCCGGCTCATCAAAAGTACTAGCGATGACCTCAGCATTGACGCTCCTGCGCATATCCGTGACTTCCTCTGGACGCTCGTCGATGAGCAACACAATCAGATAGCACTCCGGATGATTGGTAGCGATGGCGTTGGCTATATCCTTTAGCAAAAATGTCTTACCCGTCTTTGGTTGTGCAACGATCAACCCACGCTGACCTTTTCCGATCGGAGTGAACAAGTCGATCATCCTATTGCCATAATCTTTGCCCTTCGGATGAGTCGTCAACTTAAATTTTTCTGTCGGGAATAGTGGTGTGAGATAATCAAATGGGATTCTTTCCTTAAGTTTGAGTGGATCCAGTCCATTGATGCTATTGACCTTGAGTAGTGCAAAATATTTTTCGCCTTCTTTAGGAGGTCTGATCGTGCCATGTACGGAGTCTCCAGTCTTGAGTCCAAAAAGTTTGATCTGAGATGGTGATACATAGATATCATCCGGAGATGATAGATAATTGTAATCAGAAGACCTTAAGAATCCATAACCATCCACCATTAATTCAAGTACGCCTTCGCTATCTATGACGCCATCCATGTCTGGAATAAACTTTGGTTCTTCTATTTTAGGCTCAGGTTCTGGAGGTGGTAGAGGCTTTCTGTAGTCATTGGTATTTTGTGGCCTTGTCTCCTCATTTTGTTTGGGATGCTGATTGGGATTTCTATGCTTATTTTCAAATTTCTGAGGCCTGGCATGATGCTCTATAGGCGTATGTGTTGGTTTTTCTGGTTCGGTGGGTGTTTTAGCTTCAGCTATATGGCTCACTTTTTCAATGGGTTTATTGGCATTAGTATGTACTTTGCTTGAATATCCAATTTTCTCGAGGTTGGCAGAAACACGTAGCCTTTCTCTCTTCACTTGTTGCTTATTGACATCAGTTTTGATAGCTGGAGCCTTAGTTTCAGAAGCTGGGGCAATCTCATCTTCCATCACTTCTGCACTCTCGGCGATCATCACAGATGTGGCTGGTTTTCGCCCACGCTTTTTTGGAACCACCGCTTTTGCGGCAGTTTCTTTTGGCTTGTGTTCCTGAGTTTTTCCTGCCACAGCTTGATGATCAAGGATTTTGTAAATAAGCTCTTGCTTAGTCAGTTTTTTTGAATTGTCTAGTCCTATGGTTTTAGCCAATTCTTTTAGCTTTGGGACAAGCATGTCATTAAGTTGCAAAATGTCGTACATACGATTTTTATATATTGTGATAATATGTTAATTAGTCATATAGCCAAGTAGGCTAAAACCGAACAGCGAGGAAATGTAATCCTAAAAATTTGGTAGAAAAATTAGTTTATGAAGTAATCTCTGTCGGATGACAGATCATGAAAAAGTAATTGAAAGCACAAAAATAGATTTATAATTTGATATACAAAATATTATCTTTGCAAAATTTATAAAAATATTACTTTTGGGGCAAAAATTCTTAAAAATAGTATTAAAAATATAACAATATGTTGGAAATAGGGATCATCAGAGATGAAAAAGAGAAAGTTTTGGCTGCTCTGGAAAAGAAAAATGGGGCTCCAGAACTAAAGTTACTGCCTGACATGATCATTGCAGAGGACGATAGGAGAAAAGCTACTCAAACAGAAATGGATAATCTACTATCTCAAACCAATCAATTGTCGGATAAAATAGGCAGTCTATTTAAGTTGGGTCAAACGGCAGAAGCCAATCTGCTCAAACCTGAAGTAGCCAGACTCAAAGAGGAGATCAAAGAACTCGAATCATCTCTCAAAGCTAGCAAGGAAAAGATAGAGGATATGGTCATTCAGTTGCCCAATACCCCACATGAGTCCGTTCCATTTGGCATCAAGCCTGAGGACAATGAAGTCTATCAAGCTTGGGGTGGTAAAATGCCTGATCTGTTCGTAGATGCTTTGCCTCACTGGGAGCTGGCCGAAAAATACCAATTGATCAGTTTTAAAGATGGGGTGACACTGACGGGAGCAGGATTTCCTGTATATAAAAATAAAGGTGCTCGATTACAAAGGGCACTGATTCAGTTTTTTCTGGATGAAGCGGTCGAAGCAGGATATCAGGAGATACAACCGCCACTTTTGGTCAATAAGGAGACCGCTAAGGCCACCGGACAATTGCCCGATAAGGAAGGTCAGATGTACTACTGCGAAAAAGACGATTTTTATCTCATTCCTACGGCAGAAGTCCCGCTCACCAACTTATACAGAGATACCATCTTACAACCTGCTGATTTTCCGATCATGCTGACGGGATATACTCCATGCTTCAGGCGTGAGGCAGGATCATATGGTTCGGATGTAAAAGGGCTCAACAGATTGCACCAGTTTGACAAAATTGAGATCGTCAGAATTGAGCACCCTGATGATTCATACCATTCACTCATGAAGATGGTCAGTCATATAGAAAAATTATTGGCAAAGCTTGAACTTCCATACAGAATCTTGCGTTTATGTGGCGGTGACATGAGTTTCAATTCTGCACTTACGTTCGACTTCGAGACTTGGTCAGCTGCGCAAGGGAGATGGTTGGAAGTAAGTTCGGTATCCAATTTTGAGACTTTCCAATCCAATCGCATGAAGTTGCGATATAAAGACGAAGATGGAAAGACCAGATTGGCACATACGCTCAATGGGAGTGCTTTGGCATTGCCGAGAATCGTAGCCACTTTGCTTGAAAATCATCAGACGCCAGAAGGTATAAAGATACCTGCGGCACTTCAAAAATATACGGGATTTGAGATGATTGGTTTTTAATGGTTAATTTTTAATTGTTAATGGTTAATGATTTTAAACTAACCTTAATCTAAAGACTAATGGCTATTGGCTAAAGACTAATAGCTAAAGACTAAAGGCTATTGGCCAAAGACTAAAAGCTAAAGACTAAAAGCTAAAGACTAATAGCTAAAGACTAAAAGCTAAAGACTAAAGGCTAAAGACTAATAGCTAAAGACTAAATATTAAACAAACAAAAATTTAAAAACAAAATAATTTATAATAATGGGAATAGGATTAGGATATTGGATCATCTTTGGGGTATTTGCAGTGATAGGAATGCTCGTAAGCAATAGATTGAAAGGTAAATTTAACCACTATAGCAAAATAGGTACCAGAAGTGGTAAGTCTGGAAAAGAGATAGCTGAAGAAATGCTCAATTTCTACCACATCAGAGACGTATCTGTAGTGATGGGTCAGGGTTTTCTTTCAGATCACTACAATCCTGCCAACAAAACGGTGGCATTGTCTCCGGATGTGTATAATGGTAGGTCCATCTCTGCTGCAGCAGTAGCTGCGCACGAATGTGGACATGCGGTGCAACATAACGAAGCCTACAGTATGCTGCAGCTAAGGTCGAAACTAGTACCTGTAGTACAGTTTAGCTCCAGCATCCAGCAATTCCTGTTTATGGGATTAATATTTGGAATGGGTGCAGGTTTTGGTGGTAATACTTTGATGCTGGTGCTTTTATTTACCTTTGGTGTGACCGCCTTGTTTAGTTTGGTCACTTTGCCGGTAGAATTTGACGCTTCCAATCGAGCTTTAGTGTGGCTGGATCGGTCAGGGTTTATGAGAGGGGCTGAGCATGAAGGTGCAAAAGACGCATTGTGGTGGGCTGCTATGACCTATGTAGCACAAGCTTTAGGAGCGTTGGTGATGTTTTTATATTTCTTGATGAGATTCCTTGGCAGCAACGACTAGAATATATGATAGATATTTGGGTAAAAATTCATCTTTTGAGTAGAGAGTATTAAAAATCATGATAGAAGAAATAGAATCACAGATAGAGCAGACCACTGAGCATTTTGACAAGGCCATAGAGCATCTGGTATTTGAGCTCAATAAAATCAGGGCGGGCAAGGCTTCTCCTGCCATGTTGAACGGCATGATGGTAGAGTACTATGGAAGCCAAACCCCATTGGATCAGGTAGCAAATATAGGGGCACCAGATGCCCGGACGATCAGTATCCAACCATGGGAAAAGAAAATGCTGGGTGTCATCGAAAAAGCCATATTTGAAGCCAACATGGGCATCACGCCTATGAATGATGGCGAGGTAGTCCGTCTGATCATACCACCTATGAGTGAAGACCGGAGAATATCTATGGTAAAGCAAGCCAAGCACGCTGGAGAAGAATCAAAGATAGCCATCAGGTCTCATAGACACAAAATCCTTGACTTTATCAAAAAGCAAGTTAAGGATGGTTTTCCTGAAGATGCAGGCAAAAGAAAAGAAGATGAAATTCAAAAAATCATTGACTCATATATGTCTAAAATAGATCATATGGTCGAAGTCAAAGAAAAGGATATCATGACCGTATAACTGGAAGTTGAATAAAGAAATTTGTGTCTTAGACAAGCTGACATTATAGATTTTTAGGTCTTATACTTAAAGTAAATTAATATTTTTCGCAATTTAATTTCTTTTGACTATAATTAACATTTGAATATGCCAATGTCAAACGTCTAGTTCTTTTATTATTAATCTCATATCATACCAATGATTGGCTCTTTCTTGATGGTCTTGCATATCATCAGCTTTGTCGCATGGCTAGGCGGATTATTTTATCTCGTGAATGTATTTGTTTACCATCGTAAAGTATTAGAAAATATAGAAACATCTTCAACTTCTACACTCATCCTTCTAGGTAGAATTGAGAGAGGGGTATATAAAAAAATGTGTACGCCAGGTATGATAGTGAGTTGGTTGTCAGGTATTTGGCTTATTTTTTTAAATGGGATGTCATGGCTTCAACAAAGTGAATGGATGCTCCAAAAAGTACTTTTGCTTGTATTGCTGACAGTTTTTCACCTGATGACCAATTGGGAAATCAAAAAACTTAGTTTGCAGATGCACCACATGACTACGGCTCAATTTAAGCTCTACAATGTCATACCAGTACTTTTTCTATTGGCCATAGTGATTATCTCGATATTCAAAAATGACCACACAGTCGTCAACCCGATGGTGGTCATTGGTCTGGCATCAGCACTTTTGTATATCTTTGCCAGGATCAAAAATCCTAAGTTCTTTCACATTAAAAATAAAACAAATGACACGGACTAAAAAATATCTGATCGCTATTGGTAGTTTCTTACTATTGATCATGATTCTTTCGCTATTTTTGAGTAACGAATACACTTCAAATTCATCCACAGAGATCAATGCTCCGGCTAATTTTGTATATAATGCCATCAATGATCTGGATCACCATAGATCATTCAATCCCAAGGCTATCAAAGACACCTCATTTCAAATGATGTTTGTGGGTACAAAGATTGGAACTGATGCATCATGTGACTATACAGGACGAACAACCGACCCTGGAGTAATGCAAATCAAAGAAAGTAATGGAGTCGATAGTATCATGATCATCGATCATCCCAACGGACAAAAGCAAAAAAAGTATATATTCAGAATGGTAGCAAAAGATTCTACTCATACTACCGTAAGTATAGAAGCGTCCAGTGAGTCTGGATTTATCACTAACCTTTGGAATGTCATCCATCGGTGGAAGCTCAAAAAAGAGTCAGGGAGGTATCTGGATCATTTGAATCTATTTGTAAAAGATCGATATGAAAATAAGGTGTATCATGGCTATCAAGTGCGTGAAATGGCTATCAACCGGAAATTTTATATAGGTCACCGATCAGAAGTTGCCATAGAAAATGTTTCCCAATTTTACTCTCAAAATATTGCCGCTTTATACCAAAAAGCACTGAATAGTAATATAGTAATAGCAGGGATGCCTTGTGC
>JBATLS010000532.1:0-1569 GCA_049289435.1 Saprospiraceae bacterium
AAATGTACAAAGTTTTATTGAAAGAGAGATTTTATAGAATTTCATAATTTCAGAGCAGGAGACTTGTTGCAAATTATGATCATAACACAATCAATTTCATTATAGATATTTAGGTATTGAAAGAATATGAATTAATGTTTAGATAAACCATAGAAAACAGGATTACCCATTTTTTATTTGCGAAACAAGTGTATTACCAGCTTATTTTATTGATCTGGAGTCTGGAATTATTTAACAGATGTGGTCAGATAATAAAACACTCTTTACTCATCTCCCTCCCTAAACATATCATAAATCCCCATGCCCAGTCTATAGAAATCCTGGAGAATGTTAGGAGGTACCAGACTATTGTGTGAGTAAAAAATGAGATAATAATTGGCGGCTTCAATGGTCCAGCCACTGGTCTTCGAAAAAAACTTGAGAATCTTATCATCAAAGGCATACCTGATGTAATCTGAGTCACTCCCTGTCAAATGATATTGATCCGAGAAAACAGGATATTCCACAAAATCAATGTCATCCCATCCGAAATAGGAGGCGATTTTATGTCCCAAGTGCTCGGGCTTCATCATGAATTCAGGCAGGGATAGATTTTTGGAATTGATAAAAAATACCGTTTGGTCATAGATAATCACCGTCTTGCCCGTATGCACTTTGTATTTCATGTCAAATATATTGATCTCATTTTCCAATGAATGGCTCTTCTTTTGGCTGAGATTTCGGATGGTTGCATTTCGCTTCTTAAAGAGTTCAAAATGACTTAAATATGCCTTTGTTCCAAATTCGTCTGTGTCCAAATATTGCATTTCGTTTCGAATCGATAATTGCTGATAAGCAGCTTTACGTTCCATTTCTTTTTTGCTTATACCAAACATTGAGCTAGGATTTGTATTGTAACAGAATGTAAAGTAAACATGTAAAATCTAAAGAAATAAACTTATGGAAGAAAATATTTCGCGTGAGTGAAATTATTTTAATTCATTTCAAAGGCATCAAAAAGCTTTAGGTACAAAGCTCTCTTTATTGATGATGGCCGCAGAATTGCCCGTTGCCTTGATGACAAATAATTTTTCCTTTTCCGCCAACGCTGCACTTCCTGATTCTTCCCTCAAAAAAGCCATTGCGCCATAGACGGTAAAGTCCTTATATTCGTTGAGCCATAATCTGGCATGGGATAGTTTGTTGACAAAATGTTTGACATCATTGACTCTAAGCGTTGTTTTGACTTCCACTATTATTAACTCTGAGGTAGTATTCACTATAATATCAAACTCAAAATTTTGTCCATTATAAGAACCTTTCCTTCGCAAGCTGGTATCGTGTACATTGATGTTTTTGGATTGTAGTATTGGTATTAAGTCGCCTTCGACCAGGCTTTCTACTAGTTTCCCCCACTCAGTCTCGAATAAATCGAAAGCCTTTTTAATTCTTTGATCCGTCTCATTGAATTTTGAATCCGTCTGTTTGAATTTCGAATCCGTTTCCTTTTGAGAAAGCACCAATTCTTTTAAAAGATCTTTTATTTCCTGAATTTCTGTAGGCATACAATATAAAAAGTGAGTGTAGTAT
>JBATLS010000533.1:0-3925 GCA_049289435.1 Saprospiraceae bacterium
GAGTTTGCAGGGGGACATCAAGTAAATGGGGGCTTTTTCGAGACAACCTACATACCTTGGCTCGCACAAATCAGCAAAAGAAATCAGTCAGAAGTATTAGGGTACTATATGCTCGAAAGCTTTAAAGAAGAGATAGGCAAAAAGCTGCAATCCAAAGATAAATTGGTAGAAGAGTTTACAAAATCTTTTATCATGGGTGATTTTTGGAGTTACTTTGGTCGGCGCAAGATGGATATGTTTGGTACCCTGACAGATGTGATCGTCTTTATAGAAGATGGATCACCAAGCTTCATTTCACCTATGATCAATGGTCTTAGTCAGGGTCGCAGCAAATTGGTCAATAACCACGGACAAGTCACGGGGAATCTATACTTCAAAGATGATAAATTGGAAGGCAATCAGAAATATTACCATACCAATGGAAAAATCATCGAATCTACGGACTATGTCGGAGGTAAGAAAAACGGTGTGCGCACATTGTACTATCCCAATGGCAACATCATGGAGTCTTATACCTATCTGGAGGACCAGATCGAAGGTCATTACACGACATATTATCCCAATGGTGGCATCAACTGCAAGGGACAATTCGTCCATGGGCAGGAAGATGGAGACATCAAGTGTTTTTACCCCAATGGATCCGTAAGAGTAGATGCCAATCTTGTCAATGGAGCACTTCAGGGTCCACATAAATTATACAACGAAGTAGGAGATCTTACCTATGACTTCAATTATACCAACGGAGAGATGGACGGCGAGTGCAAAGAATACTTTGATGGCCACATCCTCAAATCCAAAGGCATCTATCGGGCAGGAAAACCGGTCGATGCCATCACCTATTACTTCGAAAATCAAATGAAATCTCAGGAATCACTCTATAAAAATGGAAAGCTTGACAGGATCAACCAATACTATATCATTGGCAACCTATCACAACAGCAGATATTCGATAGCAAAGAAGCAGTAGAAAGGATCATATATTTTGATTATGATGGTAAAAAATATTATGAAGAAACATATGCGGATGGTAAACAAAAGGCTGGGTGGCAATATACTACCCATAGCGAAAAACCCACAGAATTGAAACTAGGGTCTGATTATCAGGTGAAAGATCTGTCAGGTCAGACGTTGTCTCAGGGAGGATATATCAAAGGTATGATGAATGGCACATGGAAGTACTATCACCCCAATGGTAAACTCTCTGCCTCACAAACACTCAACAATAATTTAATAGACGGCATCCGAACAGAATACAATGAAGCAGGCAAAATATCCGCAAGATATACCTACAAGTCCGATATAATGGAAGGAAAATCTGAATTGTACTCCAATGGTGTGTTGTCAGATGTGAGTTATTTTTTGAAAGGAAGTAAGACCGGACCTTATCTCCATTTAAACAAAAATGCAAAGATCAGCTACGAAGGATTCTTGAAAGACCAAATCAGCAATCATAAGTTGTACAGCTATTATCAAGATGGGAGCATCAGTGGCATCACAGACAATATCAATGATTTCGTCACAGAAAGTACCAACTATATGCCCAATGGTAAGATGGATCTACATATGAACTACTCTGAGCTCAATGGAGAAATCACGACCGTGTCGTCGGATGGACTGGTCATCTCTATCGCTGAATATACGCATGGGATAAAGGATGGCAAGTTTGTCTTGAAAGAAAAAGATGGTAGCACGATAGTGGAGACCAGGTTTAAAAATGGAGTAGTACATGGTCCGTACACACTATTTAGTTATACAGGACATCCGATAGTAGAGAGTGATTACTATTGTGGAAAACCACATGGCCAGTCAAAATACTATGACCTGGCTGGAAAATTGAGACTCACTTATGGCTTTATGTATGGCACCGAAAATGGAAAAGTACACAGATATTATCAAAATCAGCAAATGATGTATCAGAGTGATATGGTCAATGGTAAGCAACATGGACTGATGACTTATTACGATATCGGAGGTCAACCCATAGCTTCTGTAGTCTATACTATGGGATATATAACATCATACAGCATACTCAACAAAGATGGCAAATTGGGAGATCAGTTGCCGGTCAAGTGGAGCGGTAAAATGGAGATTCGATCTACCTATCCAGATGGCAGTCCAGCCTTCAATCTCTCACTTCAAGATGGAAAAGAAGATGGCAAATTAGAGATATATACCCAAAAAGGTCAGCTATCCTACAGCTCAAATTTTACAGAAAATGTTGTCGATGGAGAAAGAATAGAATATTACCCCAATGGTCAGGTGTATAAAATAGAGCAATTTGAACATGGAAATTATCAAGGACTACAGGAGTACTACGATGTGTCAGGTAAGATCATGATTTCAGCAGCCTACGTGGATGACAATCTCCATGGGGATCTCAAACTTTATAAAAACGGCATACTGACCAAAACCAAAACTTTTGACACCGAGGTGTTGATAGGTATAAAGTGATGATGTTCATCCTTCTATATCTATCGCATCGATCTCTTTCATCATCCTGTCCGTCTCAAACAAGGCCACTATGATCTTCTGATAATGGAGGATATCGTCAAACTCCAACTTTCGGCCTTTGCGGTCTTTGAGCCATTTTTGGGCTGGCTGATATCCACCGATGTAAAACTCCCAGGCTACTTGCGGCACATTGGCAAAATACTGGCTAGCGTTGATATATACTTTACCATCTTCGTATTTTGGTTTTGTCACTTTATTATCACCATCTTCAGGATATTGGGTGATGTATTGTTCTACTACCGGACTTTCCAGCAAATGGATCTGCCTGATCTCGCCACCCAGTTTGACCAATTTCCAAAATGTCGTAGCATCCTTCGGATAAGGTACTCTGGGGAAATCAATTTTCAGAAATTCTTTGTATTTCTCTCGGTACGTTGGTGAATGCAATACGGCATAGATATAGTCGAGAATGTCTATGGGTGCAAATATCTGTTTGTACTCATCTCTTAGATCATCGTTACTGGTAGCAAAACAAAGGTTTCCATTTTCTTTTTCGGCCATAAATGTCAAACCCAGTTTCTCTGCTATTTGGTTTACAATTTCTGTGTTTAGGTTGGGGGTTCTTCCGGTTGTTTGTTCTATAGTTTGTTGTCCTGTGTTATTTTGGTAGACATAGAGAGGAAAGGTGTAAGCTCCCTCTTTTGTTTGAGAAGAAACTGTACACATATCAGAAATAAGTCTTGTAACAATTACATGCTGAAAATCAAAAGTGCTTTGCTGTCTGCAAGTAATTAAACATAAATTTTCATTGTTAAGTAAATTCTTCATCACTTCTAGTCTTGGGTAACCTTGGACTCCTTTTGTTTTTCCAGTAAAATTCATAAAACGATTGTCAAAAGGGCGATAAGCAACTCTATTAGCAATAATTTTTTTTGATTGTAAATCACTTCTAGCTCCGTCTATTGTCCAATCTCTAACATCTTTAAATCCATATTTGGCAATAAGTTGTTCATTGGTAAGTAATAGAAAATTTTTTTTAATCTGATCACATTCTTGTTGTGTGAACTTAATTGAAGCATCATCTCGCTGAGTTTTGATTCCACTTGCGTATAACAAAAACAACTCATCGACCTTAAACCCTAGTTCATACAATCCGCTGTCATCAAAATCCTTCTTTACCAAAAAGTAATTTGGCTCTTTGGGCTCCAGTTTATTCCACTCAATGGATGACAACGAATTTTCGTTTAAAAAATCATACTTAAACTCACGTTTTCCTCGTAGGTCGTAGTGAAATACTTGTGATAGTTTCGGGATTTTACTCATTACTATTTTCGTTTTTGGATTGAAACAAAGCCAATTCTTTCTGTACTTCGGTCATTAATTGGCTTTCTGTGGGCAAATACAATTGGTATTTATTTGTCGTTCTAATTGTCTGGAATTCCAATTATTTTTAGTGGCTTCGGATATGTAATAG